>PXEJ01000377.1 GCA_003566215.1 Cyanobacteria bacterium T3Sed10_376R1m
CGGAGTCAAAACAGAGTTGGCGAGTATTCGTCAAGAAATTAATAATACCCCTATTTTAAATAGAGAATTTCTGAAGCAAGAAATCAAGAATAATCTGCAAAATAACACCTATCAAATTGTTCATTTTGCCACCCATGGAGTTTTTAGCAGTAACCTAGAAGATACTTTTATTTTGACCTATGATGACAGAATTAACATTAATGAATTAGACTCTTTTTTACAAGGAAATAGAAAAATAGATCTACCCATTGAGTTATTGGTATTAAGTGCTTGTGAAACAGCTTTAGGTGATGAAAGGGCAGTTTTAGGATTAGCTGGAGTTGCGATTAAGGCAGGTGCTAGAAGCACTATAGCTTCATTATGGTCTGTTAGTGATGATGCTAGTGCTTTATTGATGATTACTTTTTATCGAGAATTAGCACAGGGTAATATTACCAAATCAGAAGCTTTTCGCCGTGCACAACTAGCTGTATTAAATCAAATGGAATTCTCTGATCCTTATTTTTGGTCTGGTTTTGTTATGTTAGGTAATTGGCTTTAAGAGATTTTTTTAGAATGATTTATTCTATAAATGGTGATAAAATAAATTCTGTTAAGTATTTTACACTATAGACAACGTAAATGGTAATTTGAAGATTGATCAATTAAAAACAAATTTATCTAAATATCTCAATAATTTTGGGAACTTTGTGATTTTAAATATGTCTATTTATCAATAGAATAACTCCAGAATAAAATAAATAATATAACTTTTCTGGCAGTAGCCTTATTTTTTGAAATTGATATGAATAAAATTTCAAGTATTTACAATATAAAATGTTGTTATGCAGTTAAAACAAAAACAAAATAATTCTTCCAAAACTAACAGACTTTATCATAAATCTCTCAAATTATTACTATTAAATATTGGTTTAAATATTTTTTTCACAAATCCTTTATTAGCTCAAGATGTACCTTTAAAACCAGTAGAAGTATTACCAGTTCAAGTAATGGATGAAAGGTTGTTTTCTGAAGATAAACAACAGTTAATAAATGCTATCAATCATAGTTTAAGTTACCTTAACACAGATAGATCAAAAAACATTTATAAAAGTTATCCTGTTACTGATTTTAGCCATGAGAAAGTCGTTTCTTCTTTGAAGCGTTTTCGTCAGTTGTTGATTAGTTCAACTAATGCCCAAGAGTTGCAAGAGGCAGTAGAAAAAGAATTTCGTTTTTATCGCTCCGTGGGTAATGATGGTAATGGTAATGTCCATTTTACTGGCTATTTCCAGCCTGTTTATAGGGCTAGTCGTCAAAGAAATGAGGTTTATCGTTATCCACTATACAAAAAGCCCAGTAATTTTGATTCTTGGCAAAATCCTCATCCCACAAGGGGCGATATAGAGGGTAGAAATGGACAGGGCAATAGCAGTATTATCAAGGGTAACGAACTTGTGTGGTTGAGCGATCGCCTTGAAGCCTATCTTGTGCAGGTGCAGGGTTCAGCCAAACTGGAATTGAGTGATGGTACAATCATGACTATCGGCTATAATGGGGCAACTAATTATCCCTATGTGAGTTTAGGTCGAGAGTTAATTGCCGATGGCAAAATTCCTGCCGAAGAGATGAGCCTTCCCCGCCTGATGGCTTATTTAGAAAGTAATCCCAGTGAATTGGATGTGTATTTACCTCGCAATAATCGTTTTATCTTTTTCCAAGAAACTGGAGGACAACCAGCTACGGGTAGTTTAAATGTGCCTGTTACCGATGGTCGTTCCATTGCCACGGATAAGGCTATTATGCCTCCGGGGGCGCTGGCATTGATTTATACTCGTATTCCCCAAGTAAGTGGAGATTTAGAAATGGTTACCCCTACGGTGGGGCGCTATGTGATGGATCAAGATACGGGTAGTGCCATTAAAGGGGCTGGGAGAGTTGATATATTTTTTGGCACGGGGGATGTGGCTAAGGCTAAGGCTGGTTTAGTGGATTGGACTGGAGATTTGTATTATTTATTGCTCAAGTAATAATATTTTAATCAGGAGTTAATACGGTGAGGGGCTAAAAATTTTTTTTTTTGCAACCCTCCTCGTGTTCTCTTTTTTCTCTCTAGTCAGTTAAATAGAGTAGTTTTTTACCGTGAATAATGGCTACAACGGTGAAGGTATCTTCTTTAAGACGGTAAATTAGGCGATAGCTATAGGCATATTGCTCTATGATGGTTGACTCTTCAAATTCTGGAATGAGGATACCGTTTTGTCCTTCTTCTGGTAGTTTTTGGGTAATGTTGATAATTTTTTGTACTACGGCAGCCGCATAGGAAGGTGAATCCCTAGCGATGTAAGCTGCGATCGCATCTACGTCTTCCACTGCCTTCAAGGACCAAACTACTCGATAAGCCATTTATTTAATAATCCTTCTACTTCTGCTTGTTGTAATACCCCTTCGTTGTCAGCTAACTGTAAACTCTGTTTGACCTTGCCAAAAACGTATAAGTGATATTGTATATCTTCTATGGTGCAATCGTTGGGCAGTTTCCTCAACATTGACTCAACTTTATCTTTGGTGGAACTCATAATCAAGGTTCATTTTTATGATATTAAAGTCAATTGTTAACACAAGTTTAATTTATTGTCAATTATTACCACAACAAGTATCTATGCCTAAACTTTTGAGAATTAAATCACTAACGGCATTGGCGATCGCAAATTCACTATAAAAACTTTTATTAAAATCAAAAGATTGCATTTCAGTAACAATGGCAATTACCAATGAACCTAAATCGTTTTCCCCTTCAAGGCGCTGGCGAACAAAAATCTGTGATGCCCGAATGGCAATCTTTTCATTGATAGTTTCGGGTAAAAACTCTTGATTTAGCCATTGATGTAAATTTTGTTTGAGCCAATTACCCTCAATGTCTGGATTTTCAAGGGGTGGTAAAACAATGGGAGGAATGGGTTGAGACATGATTAAATATTACTATAAGTAAATTGTCTTTATAAAGATTATATAGATTTCCTTGCCCATGATAGATATTTCCTCCATTATTCAGGGATACGCCCAGGGTAATTTTTTAATGGCTGATGACTATAATAATTTGGGTTGGTATTCTAGCCATGAGCGCACTTTAATCCCCCTAGATGAGCGTTTTCGCTATCCTAAGTCACTACAACGAGTTTTAAATCAAAATCGCTTTTCTACGGCTATTAATAAAGATTTTTTGGGGGTTTGTCTCGGTTGTGCTAATCGAGAAACTACTTGGATTTCCGAGGATTTGATCGAAATTTATTTACAACTGTTTGAGGCAGGATGGGCCTATAGTTTCGAGACTTGGCAGGGGGATAATTTAGCCGGGGGAGTTTTGGGCATTGCCATTAAAGGAGTTTTTATTGGTGAATCGATGTTTTTTAATGTCCCTGACGGTTCTAAAGTCGCTATGGTCAAATTAGTAGAGCATTTGCGATCGCAAGGATTTACTCTTTTTGATGCCCAAATGCAAAACCCCCATCTAGCACGATTTGGATCATACATTATTGATAACTATCAATACATAGAATTATTAAATGAAGCATTGAATCAAGAATGTAGTTTTACGTGATCGCCTTTTTTAACTGTAAGCAAAAATCTGCGATCGCCCTTAGTCCTTCTTGGGGAGATTCATGGGCAAGACGTTTCACA
>PXEJ01000214.1 GCA_003566215.1 Cyanobacteria bacterium T3Sed10_376R1m
ACTAATTAGAAGAAACAGTGTCATTAAACTGGCAGGATAACTAGAGATTTTATTGGTGTTCATTAATAATTAATCTTTTTCTATACTCAATTAATTATAATTTATGAGCGGTTAAGGTTTAGAAGTTTCTCCGGATGATTTATCGTTTCAGCACCCTAATTTAATTAACAATTATCTTTAGTTGAACCAGTTATGAATAAAAATCTTGAAAAATTATTAAATTGTAGTATTTTAATCAGCTCTATTTTGATGGTTAATTCAGCACCAGTAAAACCTGTTTTAGCTCAAAATTCCCGGGCTGTAATTTATGCTCCCCCTTCTAACGTCAGAGCTACCCCCAATGGGACTATCATTTGTAGCATTAAAACTGTGACCACGATCAATACCTATAGTTACAACAATGGCTGGTACTTGACTGATGTTTGCGGTAGAAACGGTTATATTCATAATAGTCAAATTCGTTTTCAAAATACTTCTGATTTTTCAACCTCTACTCCTAAATGTCTAGTCACTGATATTAGAACTGGTCAGTTAGCTGTACGCAAAAGTCCGGGAGGGGAATCTATCGCAGGATTAAATAATGATAATTTGGTTCAGTATATCAGAGGAGATTTTCCTTGGTATTATGTCCGAGTAATTAATGGACCTAATCGGGCGGTAAATGGCAGAAGTGGATGGGTAAATGCTAATTATTTAGAATGTGCTTGGGATTGATTTTTTGAGGGGATATACTAGAAAAAATTAGTTAAATATTATTTTAATTGATCTTTTTATCCCCATACGTAACTTAGAAGTGCGATCGCACTTCCGAAAAGCAAAAATTAAGTTGACAAAATAAGACAAAACCTTCATATCACTATTAGAAATAGAGTAAAATTAGAGTGTATTCTTCTCCTCAAGATAGTCTTCATATGACTAAAAACATTGACATACTAAATTACGATAACCCCGATATACAATTCCCCTGTGCTATACAACCCCACGGAGTTTTAATTGCTCTAAATCCAACAGATTTAAAAATCTGTCAAGTTAGTCAAAACACTTACGAATGGCTCAAATATCATCCTCAACAATTAGTTAATAAACCTATTTCATTACTTTTAAATACCGAACAAATTCAAAACATAAAGGAATGTTTAGAAAAAGACTTTAACCACATAAATCCCCTTAATCTAAAAATTAATCATCGTAATTTTCAAGCAATAATTCATAAGCAAAAAGGATTCATATTTATTGAACTAGAAGACAATAAACAATCCCTTAAAAATAATTTTTTTCAATTTTATCAAATCACCAACGATATTATTAAAAAAATTAACAAAACATCCAACTTATCAGAATTATGTACTGTAATTGTCGATGAAATAAGAACGTTAACCGAATTTGATCGAGTAATGATTTATCATTTTGGAGAAAATCAGTCAGGTCATGTTATTGCCGAATCTAAAAGAGATGACTTAGAAACATTTTTAGATTTACACTATCCCGAAACAGATATTCCCCGTAATGCCAGACATCTTTTTAGCATTAACTACATTCGCACCATCCCCCAAGTCAATTATATTCCCGTAGAGTTTCCCCAACATCTCGAAACCGGCGAAGCGTTTGACTTAAGTTATTCAATCCTACGAAGCGTTTCCCCCTGCCATCTTGAATATTTACGCAACATGAGAGTTAACGCCTCCCTCACCATTTCTATTATTAACAACAACCAACTATGGGGATTAATTGCTTGTCATCATGAAACTCCTAAATATATTTCCTATGATATTCGTACTATCTGTGAATTTTTGGGTCAAATAATGTCCATTGAATTGCCCTCAAAAGAAGAAAAAGAAGATCTTAATCGTAAAATAAGAATTAAAAATATTCAAAGCAAATTAATTAATTCGCTATCAAAATCCAATGATTTAATTGACAGTTTAATCAAAAATGGAAATACAATTCGCAAATTAGTCAACGCTAATGGAGTTGCAATTTGTGCTGACGATGAACTATTTTTATTTGGAAAAACCCCCTCACAACCCCAAATTCATAGTTTAATCGATCATTTAGAAGACAATAATAAGATAGAACAAGGAATCTATTGCACCAACAGTTTACCCAAAAGCTATGAATCAGCTCAACAATTTAAAGACGTGGCTAGTGGTATTTTATTGTTAGCTTTAACCAGAGTAACTAGATACTATATCATTTGGTTTCGCCCCGAAATTATACAAACAGTAACATGGGCTGGAAATCCTCAAGAATCAATAAAAATAGAAGATGATGGTTTAACCATGTCACCCCGTAAATCCTTTAAACAGTGGCAAGAAAATGTTGAGTTACAATCACCACCTTGGCAAAAATACGAGATTAAAGAAGCTATTGAATTTAAAAACGCCGTAGTAGGAATTATTTTACAAAAAGCGGATGAATTAGCTTCCCTAAATTTAGAGTTGCAAAATATTAATCAAGAATTAGATGCTTTTACTTATATAGCTTCCCATGATTTGAAAGAACCATTGAGGGGTATTTATAATTATTCATCTTTTCTATTAGAGGATTATCAGGAAATTTTAGATGAAGAAGGTAAAAATAAATTAAACACCCTAGTATCCCTCACAAAAAGGATGGAAGGTTTAATAGAAGCCTTGTTACGTTATTCTCGCATTGGCAGAACAGATTTAACCATTCGCAATATTAATATTGAAAGCTTAATTGACAATATTACTAATATGCTAAAAGCATCTTACAAAGAAAAAAATTGGGAAATTATCATCCATCAACCTTTACCAAAGATAACGGGAGATCCTGTTTTAGTAGAAGAAATCTTGACTAATCTAATTACTAACGGATTTAAATATAATAACCAAAAAAATAAAAAAGTTGAAATTGGCTATCTTACAAAAAAAGAAGATTGCGAACCAAATAAAATAACAAATATTTTTTATATTAGAGATAACGGCATCGGCATTAAAGAAAAACACTTTAATACTATTTTTCGTATTTTTAAAAGACTTCATGGACAAAGCCAATATGGTGGTGGAAATGGTGCTGGTTTAACCATTGTCAAGCGAATTATTGAACGTCATGGAGGAAGAATTTGGTTAGAATCCTTATATGGTCAAGGAACTACTTTTTACTTCACCTTTGAGTAAAAAATAAGGTGTTGCTTAATCATGAAATGAAATACTATTGAATTACGATAAGTATTTGATGTTCAAAATATGATTACTATTCCCCATTCCCTATGGTTGATGAGAGTAGTCGAATCATTTCCCACCTTCACCCAAAATTATCGCTGAATTCAGCAATGCCAAAAATAATATGATATTGATTGGTACAATATGCAAATTATCATATTTCATAATTATAAAAAGGAATAATGTATTAATGATAGACAAATTAAAAAAATTTACTGGAGATTCCCATCATAGTCTTTTGGTGGTTGAAGATAGCGATGCTGATTTTGCGGTTTTAAATCGTTTTTTCAAAAAACTATCTTTTACGAATCCAGTTTATCGTTGTTATGATGGGGATGATACCTTAAACTATCTCTTTCATAGGGGAAAATATCAAGATGACTCTATCTATCCTCGTCCATCTTTAATTTTATTAGATCTTAACTTACCCGGAACAGATGGAAAAGAAGTTTTGGAGGAAATAAAAAATA
>PXEJ01000185.1 GCA_003566215.1 Cyanobacteria bacterium T3Sed10_376R1m
AAGCATTCAATTCTAAGTTCATGGAACCATTAGTGTTTTCTTCAAAAACAACATTTCTATTAATATTATAAAGTAAAATGAACCAACTCATCTCCCTTTTCTTCATATAAGCTAGCCTACTTCTTAATCTTACATCAAGAACTCTTTTCAAAACATAAATAACATTTTCAACAATAGGTCTTCTATTATGATGCTTTTTATTTGACTCGTAATTTGCTTTTTTTCTTTCTCTCTTAAAATTATTATGCTTACATTTTCCCTTATACTCTTTTGGAGGCGAAATAAAATTGTTCTCTAGTTTTTTAGCCATGTCCATAAAAACATAATCTGGATATCCTTTGTCTGCAACAATCTTACATCTCTTGAACTTTACCTTCTTCATTAATTTTTTTCCTATGAAACTATCATTTCTATTTTTTAGTCTGAAAGAATAAAGAAGTATCTGCTTTTTGTTCTCAGTGTCGACGATAATATCTAATTTATGATATGAACTTTTAGGATTCAGTTTGAATTCTTTTAGTCTTTTTTCATAATAAGGTGAACGAAAATTGGTTTTTATTCCGGTTCCATCAATTGCAGTTACTTTTAGTTTGCTTGTATCTGTTACAATTTCAACAAACTTTCTTATTAATTTATTCTCAAATAGTTTTAACCAATCATGAAAGGTGCTCCTTTTTGGGATTCGTGGAAGTCCTAACCAACTTACCCATTTACTTTCTTTTAATTCATTTAAAAAAGTTCTAATTGCTTTCTTGCTTCGCTTAAAAAGTAAGATTAAGGAAATTCTTTGATAATTTGTAAAATCTTTATAGCCTGTATGGTTGAAGTGAAGGGGCAGTTTTGACTTATGGAAAAGGTTAAGAAGTTCGTTTTCTAAGGAATTATTAATTTGAGTGAGTTGGTTTTGCATCATAACTGAACTAACTCACTTGAAGTTAATCTAATTTTCGGTTCAAACTCTGCGACAACGCTGTGTGCTTAAATCTTTGTAAATTGCTTTTAACAGTTTAATTCAACCCAGGTACTTGGATGACAATAGACTTCATTACCTTCATCATTAACTAAAAAAGGTAACACATCTAACAATGTCAATCTTGCATTAATTCCAGGATAATCAACAGCATTATAATCAATTTCAACTTTAAAAGGTTCATCACCTGGAGAAATTTTTTCATTAAAAACGCCATTATCACCACCAATATTATAAACCCCAATTCTAGCATCTTCTCTATGATTTACCTTAACAACAAAACCATCAAATGAAAAAAGACCATTATTCCTTACACTAAAATTAAGTTCTCTTAAGCCAGCATTACATGAGACATCTCTTAAATCAAGATTAATTGTATCAGGACATTCAATTTCTTCACCTGGAAGAAAAAAAACAAGCCAATTATAAACCATTACTGATAAACCAATAGCTATGCCTATTAAAAGAATATATCCAATTATAACACTAATTCCTCTTTTATCTGATTTCAACATATGTCTCATCTTCAAAATCATTTTGAACAATAAATATTATCCTATTTATATCAAACAAATTTAATTTATAAACATGTTCATTAAATGAAAGATTAATTGATTCCTGATTTAATAAAACAATCTCTTCTCCCTCTAAAGATTGACCTGCATCTACTGAAATCCTGCCCAATCTGATTCTACTACTTATTTCTTCACTACTTCCACTTATAAAATTTTCTTCACCTATGCCAATACTTTCTTTTCCTAAGTTGCTAATTACGACTTTGCTTTTGTTTCCGTAAATCAATAAAAAATTACTATCAAATTTCCCTTCTCTAAAATCCTCTCTTAAAACACTAACAAAATCATCTAAAGGCGTTGAATCTCCACTATAAACCTTGTAATCTAAAAAAGCATTAAGTTCTCTGTTAATATCCTCTGCATAATAATAATAAAAAGGAGAGGTTTTTCCAATAATAGAGACTTTATTAACAATAAACGCTGTACTAAATAAAAAAATAGATAGCATTACTGCTGCTAATATAAAAAACTGACCTCTTTTATTCATAAAAATAATAATATCTCAGGGTTTATAAAATATATGTTAAAAATAAAAAAAATAAGGTTCACATCCAAAACACGAAAAGAGACATATGTGCTTAAACAAATCCGTCATTTTAATAAATTAATCAAAGAGTTATTTCTAACTCACTATTTCCAGTCTTTCTCCAGACACCCTGACCATAAATTCTGCGCCGAAACTCATCTAATTTTAAAGCCTCTACATTTGGATCCTTTTTTGGATCATACACAACCTTTAACATGACCTTCATTTTCTCACCCTCCTTTTATTAAAAAAAGCATTACTCCTTTAAATATAAAATTAAAATAAAAAATATATTTCAACAAATAATTTGCTTTATATACAAATTGACTAAAAAGTGGTGTTGTTCAATTTTTAAAAAGTTACACGCAATCAAAAAGTAGTATCCAAGAAAAAGTAATAACTCAATAAAAAGCTTGCAAAAACCAATTATAAAGAAAATAAAACATATTCAGGATTATAACAAGATTTATATAATATATTTGGTAAACTTATTTTAAATGGGTGAAAATTACATAAAATGGGTAAATGATTTAAAAAAGAATCATGAAAATCTGGCAGGTAGCAAAGCTGCAAATCTTGGAGAAATTTTTAACGCAGGTTTTCCAGTTCCCCAAGCCTTTATAATAACCACAGAAGCACTTTCTTTTTTTATTAATTCATCAAATCTCAATGAAAAAATAAATGAAATTCTTAAAGAAGTCAATGTAAACAATCCATCAAACATCCAAAAAGCTTCAAAAGAAATCAAAGAAATGATTATGCTAACAAAAATGCCAAAAACACTTGAGGACTCAATCATCGAAGCATATGACCACTTTAACATTGACCTAAAAGGACTAAAAGAATCACCAGGTGCATTAGCAATACTAAAATCAGCAAGAGAACCGGTTTTTGTTTCAGTAAGACCCTCAGCAGTTTGCAGTGATGTCGAAGAAGAAAGCCTGGCAGGACTAAGAGACTCATTTATTAATGTAAAAGGAAATTACGACCTTATTGAAAAAATAAAATCAGTCCTTGCCTCATTTTTTAATCCCCGCTCAATTTATCATTATAAAAAAAGAGGACAAAACTTTGAAAACAACATAGCCATAATCGTGCAAAAAATGATCAATTCTGAAAAAAGCGGAGTTGTATTTTCAACAAACCCAGTATGCACAAATGAAAACATCTTAATTGAATCAGGATATGGTCAGGGAGAAGCAATAACCTCAGGAAAAATAACACCAGACCAGGCTTTTTTAGACAAAGAATTAGAAATAATAAAAGAAAATATCTCAGACAAAAAACTGGCAATTATAAGAACTGCATCAGGACAAACAAAAACAGCTGAATTAAAAGACGAGATTTCCAGCTCAAGAACACTAAAAACCCATGAATTAAAACAACTTGCAGACTATGCAATCAAACTTGAATCCTATTACAAAAACCCTCAATGTATTGAATTTGCAATAGAAAACAATGAATTTTATATTATTCAAACACGACCAATAACAAAAACCAACAATGAAAAACAAATGCAAGACATCGACGGTCAACTATTAACAACAGGACTTGGAGCCTCATGTAATAT
>PXEJ01000303.1 GCA_003566215.1 Cyanobacteria bacterium T3Sed10_376R1m
AAATAACATTAAAATAATTAAAGAAAAAAATAAGTATTTAACAGTTTTTGAAAGTATTAATGAACCGATATTTTTATTTAATAAAAATAATAAATTGATTAACTTAAATCAAGAAGCAACAAAATTATTTACTAATCTTAAAACGTCAGAGGCTTTTTACTATAGTCAAAGTCAAGAAACATCCACCCTTGACTGGTTACAAAAAGAAGTAGCTAAACTAAATCAAGAAGAAAAAAAAGAAACATTTTTTACTCTCCAAGTAAAATCTAATCTTGGTTTGATTTGGCTTAGTGTTAGGCTCAAAAAAATGTTAGATGTCAGTGAAAAATTTTCTGGTACTGTGGCAATTTGTAGTAATATTACTAACTTAATTGAAACCCAAGAAAAGTTAAGGGCGATCGTTAATTTCAACATCAATGGTTTAATAGTAACAGATCAAGAAGGAAAAATATTGTTTATTAACCCTGTCACTGAAAAAATATTTGATAATCATGCCGATAACATATTAGGTACTTTTTTCGGTATTCCCTTAATAAAAAAAGAATTTACAGAAATAATTATTCCCCATAAAAACGGTAAAATGTTAACCGTAGATATGAGAGTAGTACCCATTCAATGGCAACACAAAAAAGCATTTTTGGTTTCTTTAGTGGACATTACTAGAAGAAAAGAAGCCGAAGAAAAATTAAAGTTTTTATATCAAGCATCCGAACAAAGCCCAGCATCAATTGTCATTACTAATAATGAAGGCAATATTGAATATGTGAACTCCAAATTTGAACAAGTTACAGGTTACTCTAGAGAAGAAGTTTTAGGCAAAAATCCACGTATATTAAAATCAGGACATTTTGATTTAGATACCTATAAGACATTATGGACAACAATTTCTAGTGGAAAAGAATGGCATGGAGAATTTCATAATCGCAAAAAAAATGGAGATTTATTCTGGGAAAATGCCTCAATTTCACCGATAAAAAACGAGCATGATATTATCACCCATTATGTAGCCGTAAAAGAAGACATAACCGCAAAAAAAAAGCAAGAAGAATTGTTATCTCATCAAGCCAATTATGACTATCTAACACAATTACCAAATAGATTGTTAGGCATGGAAAGATTAAAACAAGAAATAACTCAAGCGAATCGAAACGACTTTTGTATTGGCTTAATTTTCTTAGATTTAGATCATTTTAAAAACATTAATGATACTTTAGGGCATCAATATGGAGATGAATTATTAGTTACCGTTTCCCAACGTTTAAGTGATTGTTTAAGAGAAAGTGATACCGTCGCAAGGTTAGGGGGAGATGAATTTTTAATTATTATTTCTCGTTTATCTTCCCCTTCCCAAGGAGAAATAATTGCCTCAAAATTACTTTACGGTATGAGAAAATCTTTTACATTAGCAGGGGAAGAAAGATTTATTTCTGCAAGTATCGGCATTACTTTTTATCCTCAAGATGGAGAAAATATTCAAACTTTAATTAAAAATGCTGATATGGCAATGTACGAAGCAAAGAAAAATGGAAGAAATAATTTTCAATTTTTTAACACAGAAATGAATGATATTGTCCAAAAAAAAGTATTACAAGAAAATCATTTACGTAATGCTTTACGCAAGGATGAATTATCCTTAGTTTATCAACCAATTATTAATTTAAAAACAAAAAAAATTATTGGAGTTGAAACTTTAATGCGTTGGCACAATAACGATTTAGGAGATGTTTATGCCTTAGAATTTATAACCATTGCCGAGGAAACGGGTTTAATAATAGAACTAGGAAAATGGTTAATAGAAAGCGTTTGCAAACAACTATCTATTTGGCGGAAAAATGGACTTAATATTTATGCTTCAATTAATCTTTCTCCCCGTCAATTTAGAGACATCAATTTACCTCAATTTATCTTTAATACCATTAAAAAATATCAAATTGAACCTAAATATCTTAAGTTAGAAATTACTGAACAGGTATTTTTAGAAAAGATACCAACCATTAAGGATTTATTATTTAATCTTCATAAAATGAATTTTGATCTTTACTTAGATGATTTTGGTACTGGCTATTCTTCTTTAAGTTATCTTAGTAAATATCCTTTTAAGTCAATTAAAATTGATCGTTCTTTTATTAAAAATATTACAGACTCAGAAAAAAATCAAAAGGTGAAAGCTTTAGTTAAAACCATAATTGCCATGGCTTCTAACTTAGATTTATTGGTAATTGCCGAGGGTATTGAAACCCAAACTCAGTTAAATTTTTTAGAGGCTCAAAATTGTTTTGCTGGACAAGGTTATTTATTTAGTCGTCCTCTTTGTGCTGATAATCTGCTAAATTTTATCGATAATTTTTGCCCCAACCACGCCAACTTAGAGAGTGATCAATTTTAGCTTGATTTAAAATCCACTGTACATAAGTGTTACTGTTCGGTCCTGGATAATAGCGATATAAATAATTATAAGGATAATTGTCCGGGCTTTGATGAATGATGGTTTTTAATTGACTTCCATCGTCTTCTTCCCAAAAAGTTTCTAACCAACTATCCCCATTACCAACCCCTTGGGTTACTGACATCAAATTAAGATGTAAATGTCCCCAACAAATTTGACCACGATTTTGATTTTGCCAAATTTCCCATCGTTCTGAGGTAGAATTAAATTTGACTACAAACCAGTAATGGATAGCAATTAACCCTAAGTAAGGAATTTTTGCTCCTCTCAATTCAACTCTGATTGTCATAAAAAATAATTTTTTAGTTTAAAATTGTCATGGTTATTTTAGGTTTAAAATTTGTGGGGAAGAATGTTTAAGTTAGTATCAGTTAAAGATCAAGTATTTCGATTGAGAGTTAAAAAATTTTATTTGCATCGGTTTTCTTTTTTTTTAGTAACCTTTTCTCTTTTTGTTGCACTGCACTATTTTTTTGTTCCAACCAAAGAAGTAGTTTCCCAATCTACAAATATTGCCGCAGTTTGGAATAAAGCATCATTTCCTGTGGAAAATTTTCAAGCTTATACCTCTCCTTTTGGCTATCGCACCCACCCTATCACAGGTAGAAGGCAATTTCATAATGGCTTAGATATTGCGGCTCCTTTGGGTAGTTATATTCGTAGTTGGTGGGGTGGTAGGGTAGTTTCTATGTCCGATCATACTGGTTGTGGTACGATGCTTACTATTCAATCTGGTGGCTGGAGTCATACTTATTGTCACATGATGGGAAAAGTCGAAAATACCAATAAAGGAAGGGTTTTGGTTGACCGAAATGGTGGTATTTTTATCTGGCAAGGACAAGATGTGCCTTCGGGGGCAAGAATTGGTAGAATTGGCATGACAGGCAGAACCACCGGTCCCCATCTTCATTGGGAGCTAAAATATAATGGGGCAAGAATTGACCCGGGGGATGTGTTACGGAAAATGTATGCGCAACGTAGTTAGGAATTTTTATTGACCTTTCTTTTACGTTTCTTTTTGGGATAAAAAATTTGAGGATAACCTAAAAGACGTACTTCTTGGAATTTACGTTCGATTTCTTTTTGTTTAACTTCTGCGTAGTCTAGCCAGTGAATGCAATCCACGGGACAAGTGTCTATTGCTTCTTGTACGGTGTCCTCTTCGTCTCCATTTTGATTATAAACCCGTGA
>PXEJ01000360.1 GCA_003566215.1 Cyanobacteria bacterium T3Sed10_376R1m
TAGGGGAATTAAAACCACCGGACACTTATTTGAGACTCCCCATGGTTGCTATCCTGAACTAATACCATATTTAATGCGCATTGGTCATGGTATTCAAATCCCTCTCCAATATCCCGAGCTATTACCAGAAGTAGCCAGTTTGAATCAATGCTTAGAAATATGTCCCACCACTTACCTTAAAACAGGCACATTAGATAATTTACGACAGCTAAAAACAGTATTTGATCTTTGTTTTGAAGCGGGAGTTGATATTGCTATTTGTACTGATAATGCTGGATTGCATGATGTACGTTTACCTTTTGAGTATGAAAATTTATTAACCCAAGATATTATTGATTTTCGTCAACTACAAATATGCCAAGATGCTGCCTTTCGTCATGCCTTTGCTTGGCCCTACAGTCAACCTCCTAGTGCGTTATTAGTTGGTTTGTTACAAGATAAAAGATAAGTAAAAAAATTACCAAAAATCAAGGTAAAATTTGACTGATCAAAGAAATCGGGAACTTGATAAATAGCTTTGTTGTCAAATAAGATAACTTTGTATAAAGAAAACCACCTAAGTAAAAAATTAAAAATTGATTATGATTAAATTCTCACTATCCGCAAAAATTGCTACTTTAGCTTTAACTAGCATCGTTGGTTTAGTTCCGATGAATTCTGCTAGGGCTAATATTTTTGATGAAGAAAAAGTAATACAAGATCACTTTATTGCTGTAGCACAGCCTTTTGGGGAAAATAGATATAATTTATTAGTTATAGAACAATTACCCGGCAGAAATACTTGTTGGCAAGAAACAGAGTCTAATAGTGTTGATTTATTATTAATTAATTTTGACTTTAGTGGTCACTGTCGTCGTAGCACAGATGCTAATGGTTACTCTGTTCGTTATAACGGAAATGATTTAGGATTAGATGTAATTTTGATGGTCATTGAAAATGATGGAGTGTTAGACTTAGTCGGTATTAATCGTCGAGAAAATACCCGCATGAGAATTGGTTCAGTGGAAATGATTAATGATCAGCCCATGAAAATCACCTTAAAGGATGGTTGGCAGTTTTCCAAGAGAAGCTATCAAGGTACTACTTTAGGTCATGTTTATTTTAGCTATACAACTCCCCCCGAATCTGAGCAGGTTGATATGACTCCTGATGAAGATGATTCTATGATGGATACCAATGGTACTTCTATGGACAATGAAAATTCTGTAGAAGAAACAATCATCGATATTACTGCCCCTTCTGTTGATGAGGATAATCAATCTTTAGAAACTCCCAAAATCAGAAATTTGGTGGTTAATCAACCTAGAATGGAGCAAAGAAACTCAGGTAGCTATAATATTTTTCAGTCAAGATTGAATCGTTAGTTTCCTCAAAACACTTAGTTTTAAGCCTCGCCCTTCTGGGGCGACTTTTTTATTTAGCTTCTTTGACAAAAAGCCTCACCCTATTTTTTTTGTTAAATTTTTAAGAACAAGAAAACTTGCCCCTTGATTTTAGAAAAAGTTAAGTGCGATCGCACTTAAACAGAAGAACTCTCCACACCATCATAATTACGAACAGTGGTATAAACTAAAGATTGAAGCCTTTGCTCAACATTTGTCTGTGGCACAAATCGAGCATTATTTTCAACAGTATCTCTTGGAGTTACATTTTTCATTGCTTGATAGTTTCCAGCCAACAATTGCCTAAAATGACCATCTAACCAAGGAGAATCTTTCGGAGTATTCACTTTGTTTTCGTTGGAAAGACTGATATAGTCACAGAAAACATGATCAAACTTAGTCTCAGAATTATATTTCCAACCTTCCACCAAAACCCCAGTTAAATCAGCATTAGTAAAATCAGCATTCATCACAGAAGCTAAAGTAAAATCAGACTCCACAAAACTAGCTTTCACACAATTAACATTATCTAAATTTGCTTCCATAAAATAACTACCATTCAAATTACATTTAACCAAATTGGCGTATTCAAGATTGGCAGTGATAAAATAAGACTCCATACAATTAGCTTCTTGAAGATTCACACCTTTTAAAGATGCCCGACTAAAATCTCCTTGAATGAAATAGCCACCAAAAAGATTTGCATCTTGTAAATTAGCCAAGCTAAAATCGGCATCCTTAGCATAAACTCTTTTTAAATTCGCCTTAGTTAAATTCGCTTTTATTAAAACAGCCCCAGTTAAATTGACTTGACTTAAATTTGCTCCTAATAAATTTGCTTTTTTTAAGTTGAGATTACTTAAGTTAAGATTTGTCAAATCAGCACCACTCAAATCGGGAATAGTGTCAGGATTTTCTTTTCTCCAATTATTCCAAACTTCAGTATGTTCGCTTATTAGTTGTAAATGTTGTAAGTTAGCCATTTTGATATAATTTCGATATGTTAATTTATGTTAAGCAAAGATTAAATTTTTCTTAAGCTCTGTTACCATTTACACTTATATTTGTGTAGATCCTGTGGAGAAAATTCTGAGTATCAGATTTTTTTGGCGTTGCTGAATGTAGCGATGATTTTTAGTTAAAGTGGGGAATGATTCGATTAGGCTCATAAATCATAGGGAATGACGAGGCATATTACGGAAGAAACCTCCGCACATAGATAGGTCTTTGGCAATGGAGAATAGTAATTGTATTTTAAATATCAAATACTTATCATAATTCGATAGTATTTCATCCCATGATTAAGCCGCACCGATTTTTAAATTATTTTCATTAAAATTTAACTAATGAATTTAATTTGCATAATAGATAAATCATCAGAAAAATAGGTAGAAAGATTATTTTTTTTTACCTCCTGTATAATTTTTCCTAAATCACAATTATTTTCTAAAACTTGAATAAAATTGTCTATTCCCCACAAATTATTATAATTATCTATTAGCTCATATATGCCGTCGCTAAATAAATATAAAGTAGAAGAACATTGTATTTCATAGGCACAATTAGTATAATTAATATTAGGAAACATTCCAATGGGAAGACCCTGAGTTTTTAGCTTAACAGTTTGTATATTTTGTCCTAGATCATCTTTAATGTAAATTGCTGGAGGATGGCCCGCACTAGAAAAATTTAGTTGCTTTGTTTGTAGATTATAAACCCCATACCAAATAGTAAAATATTTATCATTTTTATTGGTCATTTGAAAAAAATTATTAAGACTAAATAATACTTGATCAGGTTGTTTATAATTAACCTTGCCAAGATTACCCGATCGCATTAAATTAAGTACAGAAATAGAAGGTAAAGCCGCCCCTAAGCCATGACCAGAAACATCTAATAAATAAAAAACCAGATAATCTTTATCAAGAAAAAAATAGTCAAAAATATCCCCCCCTAATTGCCGAGAAGGAATAAAGCGAAAATCAATTTTTAATTGAGAATTTTCAAGGGGTCTAGGCAAGGTCAAACTAACATAATCAGCCGCCTCAGCTAACTCATTTTCTAAGATTTTTTTTTGCTTTTCTAATAATATTTTTTGTTTTTGTAAATCCTGACTAAGCTGGTGTAATCTTAAACCAGCCCTTACCCTTGCCTTTAACTCCTGCAAATCAATTGGTTTACAAATAAAATCATCCGCACCAGCATCTAAACCCTCAACCCTATCTTCCACGGAAACCCTGGA
>PXEJ01000006.1 GCA_003566215.1 Cyanobacteria bacterium T3Sed10_376R1m
TATGGAGTATTTTGAAGCTCCGGGGGAAGCGGCTTTTTATGGACCTAAACTTGACTTTATTTTTCAAGATGCCTTAGAGCGAGAATGGCAATTAGGAACAGTGCAGGTAGATTATAACTTGCCTGAGCGTTTTAACCTTGAATATATTGCCCCCGATGGTTCTCGTCAGCGCCCTGTCATGATTCACCGAGCGCCCTTCGGCTCTTTAGAGCGGCTTATCGGTATTTTAATTGAGGAATATGCTGGAGATTTTCCCCTCTGGTTGGCGCCTGTTCAAGCTCGTTTAATGGCGGTTAACGATGACTTTTTACCCTTTGCTCAGGATGTTTGTCAAAAAATGTTAATGGCTGGTATTCGTGCGGAGGTGGATAATAGTGGGGAAAGATTAGGGAAAATGATTCGCAATGGGGAAAAAGAGAAAGTACCTGTGATGGCGGTTATTGGAGGAAATGAAGTGGAGGAAAATACTTTAAGTATTCGCACCCGTGGAAATGGTGATTTGGGTACTTTACCAGTGGATGAGGTTATTAGTCGAATGATCTCGGCCATTTCTAGTCGTGGCAGTTTGGCGTAAAATGTTTAGTATTGGGTGTCAGGGGTTTAAAATCTGTGCACCTTTTCAAAGATAAGATATTACTCCTAGTTTATGGGGTAATGTTATACTTAAAAGTTAAATTCTTCCTAAAACGGTTCAAATTTGATTTACTCATGGGAAGATGTCAGTATTAGAATTAAGTTTTGACACGGAAAATTTGCGCAACACTGTGAATAATTATTATCAGATTTTAGGGGTTGAACCCTCGGCAACACTAGGAGATATTAAAAAAGAATTTAGAAGTTTGGCAAGACGGTATCATCCTGACTTGAATCAGGGGGATAAAAGTGCGGAGGAAATGTTCAAGAAAATTAATGAGGCTTATGATACTTTATCGGATGAGACTAAACGTTCTCAATATGACCTCTTGATTTTTGGTACTAATCGTCGCCGTTTTGTAAGTCCTAAAAGTAGTAGTAATAATGGTTCTAATAGTGGTTTTCCTTTTCCTAATGTCAATCCTTTTTGGGAAGATTTACGTAACCAGAAAAATTCTGCTCCTAGACGTAGTGCTTCTAATGCCACTAATAATGTTAATCGTGTTCGTTCCACTCGCTCGGAAGATTATAGTTCTAATACCACCCGCCGTATAAAGTCTGTTCCTCCTCGGTCTAATGCGAAGGATATTGAGGCGAAATTGTCTTTGCCTTTAGAAAAGGCATATTTGGGGGGACGGGAGCGTATTCGCTTGGAGGATGGGCGATCGCTCGAAATTGATATGCCCCCTGCTATGTACCATGGACAAAAAATTCGGTTAAAAGGACAGGGTATTCGGGGAGGTGATTTATACCTCAAAATTTTGATTGAGGAACATCCTTTTTTTAAATTGCAAAAAACTGATATTTCCTGTGAAATTCCCCTCACCCCAGCTGAAGCTATTGTGGGAGGTGCGATCGAAATTCCCACCATTGATGGTTTAGTCAAAATGAATGTACCCCCCGGAGTAAAATCTGGACAACGACTTAAGTTAGCCGACAAAGGCTATCCCAACATTCGAGGAGAAAGGGGGGATCAAATGGTCATTATTCGAGTAATACCACCGATAGTTGTTTCTGAGGAAGAAAAAAAATTGTACCAACAAATAAAGGAAATTGAAACCTTTAAGCCCCGTCAAGACTTAATCGACTACTATCAATAATAGTAATTTATCCTTCTTCCCCCATGACATCTACCCCTAGCGACAAAGAAATTCAAACCCTGTTTAATAGTATTGCCCCAATCTACGACCAGATGAACGACTGGCTTAGTTTTGGAGTCCATCACATTTGGAAAAGAATGGCCGTTAAATGGACAAATCCTCAGGTTAATTTTGTCGGTTTAGATCTTTGTTGTGGTACAGGTGATCTAACATTTTTACTCGCAAATCAACTATCACAGGGAAAGGTAGTTGGAGTAGATTTTTCTCCCCAACTTTTAGCCGTAGCCAAAGAAAAACAACACCAAAAGCCCCTTATAAATAACATTGATTGGGTAGAAAGTGATGTTTTAACCCTACCATTTGAAAATAATACTTTTGAGTGTGCCACCATGGGCTATGGATTGCGTAATGTTGTTGATATTCCCCAATGTATGCTAGAAATCAGACGAGTCTTAAAACCCAATCACAAAGTCGCTATCCTCGACTTTCATCGCCCCGAAGATTCTCTTTTAGCCAATGCTCAAAAATGGTACTTAGATAATATTGTAGTTAACATAGCTCAATATTTTGATTCTACCGCCCAATATGCCTATCTCAATCCTAGTTTAGAGCGTTTTCCCCACGGGCAAGAACAAGTAAAACTAGCATTAGAAGCAGGATTTAGTCATGGTATTCACTATCCCCTAGCTGGTGGTATAATGGGGATCTTGGTTTTAACAAAATAAAAGTTATAAACAAAATTTGTGTCGTTTATAAACCCTGATAAAATTATTTGTAGTCATCCTTAAAGACTGACGCTATTGACCGAGATAAATTTCTTGGTGGTTTTAATTATTACTAGAATTAATGTTTTTAGAATTTAACAACTGGTGGCAATTTGTAATTCCTCCTGTTGCCGGGGCAATTATTGGTTATTTTACTAATGATTTGGCGATTAATATGCTATTTCGTCCCTATAAACCTATCTATTTTTTCAAAAAAAGACTACCTTTTACACCCGGTTTAATTCCTCGGAATCAAGAAAGGTTAGCTAAAAGAGTTTCTGATACTATCATGGGGTCATTGTTAACTCCTCAAGAGTTACAGAAGTTGGCCAAAAGATTATTAAAAACTGAGAGGGTAGAAGCTTCTATTGGTTGGCTGTTACAGTTATTTTTGAAGCAGATTAAGGAAGATAAAACTCAAAAAACCTCTCGAATATTGGCAGATATTTTAAGGGATTTATTTGGAGAGTCTTTTCCTAAACTTTTAAGAGTTTTAGCGAGAAAGGATGATTTTTTTCAAGCTCAAATTAATCAAGTTTTTGATCGTATTTTATTAGAATTTAAGTTGAGCGAACTTCAAGCAAGACAGTTGTCAGACTGGTTATTAAAAGTCGTTTTTTCCCCTGATGTCTTACGCCAAGCCATAATTAGTTTTTTAACAGATAGGAATATTACAGTAATTGATGAAGGATTTAGAGAAAAAACCAGTGGAACTTATTGGGTGGTGGCGAACTTATTTGGAGTTAGAAATAGTTTAACTAGACTAAGAACTTTTTGTCTTGATGAAAAGGAATTGGCTAATCTTCAAATAAAAGAATTACTACTATCTTTGGAAGTAAGAAACCGATTAAAAGAGTTTTTTTTAACTCTTTCTTTGCAGAATTTACCCGTAGCTACGGTAAAACAATTAAGAGAAACTACGGCAAAAATTGTTAGGGAATATATTCAAGAGAAAGGAAGTGTTTTTTTACAGGATTTTAGTGCTTCTATCAACTGGGATAATATTGCTGTTTTAATTATTAACCGTCTTCAGTCTTCCCCCATTGTTAGTAATTCTTTGGACTTAGTTAGTAAAGAATTAGCTCTTCTTTTAGAACGTTATTTAGAGGAAGA
>PXEJ01000258.1 GCA_003566215.1 Cyanobacteria bacterium T3Sed10_376R1m
AATTCCACGGGTTGCCCTTGGGGAATGACAATATTTTCTACTGCCAATCTGGCTTCTTCGAGGGCTTCAATTTCATCATCACTTCCAGCTTTTGTAAATAACCGTAAATCCGCAGACTCTGGGGAGTCTGGATTATCCATATTTACTAATTGCCTTAAAGTTTTGGTAATTTGGGGAATACTGTTAGACTTAATACTATAAATCGGTACTTGTCGATCCTTTGCCAACTGCATCAACTTTCCATGGTGTTTAACTTGCGATCGCAATGCCAAAACCGCATCCGCCGAATCAAGATCTTTTGTCAAAGAAACAGGCATTTTCAAAACATTAATCACTTGTTCCAACTGTGACCTACCTACCCCATAGGGATAGACATAAACAGGCCAATCCTCCCCATTAGGGCCCGGAGTTCGTATTTTATTCACCTCATCCGCCTGATATCAAGAATTATCCAACATCTGGTCAAACTCCACCGCCGAAGAACTAACCACATTAGGATTTAAAGGAATCATTTTACCCGAAGCCCTTAAACCTGTGGGTTTAGGAGGTACTTCCATCATAGTTTGCCAGTTAGGTACATCAGCCGTTTTAGGCATTTCATTCATAGGGGCAAGGGTAGGATCTCTAGTGATAGAAACCTCCCCCGCATCATTTACCTGACGCAGTTGGGGAATAGTTTGTTTACCGCGCAAAATTTGATCAACGGTTTGGGCTACTTCCTCATGAACTACCCATTTTTGACGTTCCCACATTTCCACCGCCACCTGAAAAGTAGGAGGGGCTTTTCTTTCTAAAACAGTTTTTTGCGAACCCCGACGACGGGCTTCATCATCCCCTAATGTAACCGATTGAATCCCCCCAATTAAGTCTGAGAGGGTAGGATTTTTAATTAAATTTTCGAGGTGGTTTCCGTGGGCAGTACCCACCAATTGAACCCCCCTTTCAGCAATGGTACGAGCGGCTAATGCCTCTAACTCTGTTCCAATTTCATCAATGATAATTACCTCTGGCATATGGTTTTCCACCGCCTCAATCATTACCTGATGTTGTAATTCTGGACGGGCAACTTGCATTCTTCTTGCTCTACCGATGGCAGGATGGGGTACATCTCCATCCCCGGCGATTTCGTTGGAGGTATCGATAATGACGACTCTTTTTTCTAATTCATCGGCCAAAACCCTAGCAATTTCTCGTAAAGCAGTGGTTTTACCCACCCCCGGACGACCTAGCAGGAGTATAGACTGCCCACTTTCTACTAATTCCCGAATCATCAAAATTGTACCAAATACTGCCCTACCAATACGACAGGTTAAGCCGATGATTTTTTCTTGGCGATTGCGGATGGCACTAATACGATGAAGGGTGCTTTCGATTCCTGCCCGATTATCACTGCTAAAATGACCAACCCTAGCAATGGAGTATTCTAAGTCGTCTCTAGTGATTAGGTTTTCACTTAGATAGGCAGTTTTGTTTACAAATCTAGCTTCTGGTTTTCTGCCTAAGTCTAAGACAATTTCTATTAATTCTTTTTTGAGAGGATGTTCTGCGATCGCATCTTGAATCGTTGATGGTAAAATTTGTAAAAGTTTATCGAGATCGTCTGTAATCTCCATTCTGTGGGTAGGCAGTTTTGCTTCCATTCTTTAATTTAAGGATAAAGACTCGTCGTCTTTCATCATAGCTTAAATTTCTGCAACAAAAGTTCATAATTTTGAGGGTTAAACTAGCAATTGATTTCTCCCTAACAACCAAAGAATTTCTAAAAAATTCAGAATTTTCTCAACTAAATTTCTCCCACCTTGTTCACCTGTCTTTCTTTTGGTTAATATTTGCTTAAGTAGCAATTTAATTATAATTTAAACTATATGACTGATACAGAAAATAAAGATTATACCCAAGTAGATTTAAACCGAGAAGATAAAGGGTCAAAAGCTCGGCAGATGTTGGGCATGAAAGGAGCTTCTCAGGCTAAAGGTATTTGGCAAATCAGATTACAACTAATGAAACCGATTACGTGGATTCCTCTTATTTGGGGGGTTGTGTGTGGAGCCGCTTCTTCTGGGGGTTATGTTTGGGGCTTAGAAGATTTTTTGATGGCACTCACTTGTATGTTAATGTCTGGCCCTCTTTTGGCTGGTTATACCCAGACGATTAATGATTTTTATGATCGAGAAATTGACGCTATTAATGAACCCTATCGCCCTATTCCTTCGGGGATAATTTCTATTCCCCAAGTAGTTGCTCAGATATTGGTGTTACTTTTGGCAGGGATTGGAGTTGCCTATGGTTTAGATGTTTGGGCAGGTCATGATTTTCCTGTGTTAACCTGTTTGGCAATTGGTGGTTCATTCGTTTCCTATATCTATTCCGCACCACCTTTAAAGTTAAAACAAAACGGTTGGTTAGGTAATTATGCTTTGGGTTCTAGTTATATTGCTTTGCCTTGGTGGGCAGGTCATGCCTTGTTTGGGGAGTTAAATTGGACGATTGTTGTTCTTACCCTTATTTATAGTATGGCTGGATTAGGGATTGCTGTGGTTAATGACTTTAAAAGTGTGGAGGGCGATCGCACTTTGGGACTAAAATCTCTTCCCGTAATGTTTGGAGTAACTACGGCGGCTTGGATTTGTGTAATCATGATTGATGTATTTCAGGCGGGTATGGGACTTTATCTAGTCAGTATTCACAAAAATCTCTATGCAACCATCTTATTTTTATTAATCATTCCCCAAATTACCTTCCAAGATATGTACTTTTTGCGCGATCCTTTAAAAAATGATGTTAAATATCAAGCTAGTGCGCAACCCTTTCTCGTCTTGGGTATGTTGGTACTAGGATTGGCCATCGGAAATTCTTAGGGAAAAAATAAAATAGGTAGTAAAAGTTTTTTTTAACAGGTGTCGGGTGGTAGAGGACGTAGTATGCTACGTCCGTAAAGGTTTTAGGTTAAAGAATTTATAAAAAACATCCCCTTATTTATTTTCTTATTTTTAATTCTTTGATTGAGTAATCAGTGTAAGGAAAACTAAACCCCAAACCTGCCCAAATCGAATATTCTTATATCGAACTGAGGTGATAAACAGATTAAAGATTTAGTGTAGAATGTACTGTTAGTAGATTTCGATGTGAACGGTAACAATAATAACAAAATAAAATACAAACTATGGCAGGATCTCAAGTAAACGCAGATGTATGGATAAGTGAATATATAACCCCTTACGACATATATGTTCACGGAATCACTAACATTTTAGCCCATAAAAAAACTCAATATCAAGATATGTACATCGTAGAAAGTGGTGTATATGGTAAAGCATTAGTCTTAGATGGTAAATGGCAATCCTGTACAGGAGATGAGTTTTTGTATCATGAAGCCTTAGTACATCCTGCCATGATAACCCATCCCAATGCTGAAAATGTATTAATTCTCGGGGGAGGAGAGGGTGCTACCACCCGGGAAGTATTTCGTTGGAATTCCGTCAAGAAAGCGATGATGGTAGATATTGATGGAGAAGTGGTAGAGGCTTGTAAAGAACATTTACCTGAAATGCACCAAGGATCATTTGATGATCCTCGTTTAGAATTGGTCATTG
>PXEJ01000347.1 GCA_003566215.1 Cyanobacteria bacterium T3Sed10_376R1m
AAAAGTTATTGTAGTTATCATAATTTTTCACATCAGAGTTACTAAGAATAAAATAGTTTCCTTGTCTATGAATTTCATCACAAAATTCTTTTAATCTTATTTGTTCGCTATCGTCAAAAATTTGCTCAGCATAAGAGGTAAAAGATGACGTTGAATTAAGAGGTTTATAAGGTGGGTCTAAATAAAATATAGTATTACTCGTCGCATAATTTAAAGTTTCTCGAAAATCTCCTCTCAAAATCTTTGCCTTTTGGAGATAGTGATGGACTGATATTAAATTATTTTTATCACAAATATTCGGCTTTTTATATTTTCCAAATGGAACATTAAATTTACCTTTTTTATTAACTCTATATAGACCATTAAAACAAGTTTTATTCAAAAATAATAATAAAGCTATCTTTTCGGTAGAGTAATCATGAATAGAATTAAACTTTTCTCTCTTTGCTAGATAAAATATTTGCTTTTCTTCAAGAATGTTTAGAGTATAAAACTCTGTTTCTATATCTAATAATAAATTTATTAATTCTAAATAATTGTTTTGTATTTCCCGATAAGCAGTAACTAAATTTTCATTAATATCATTAATAACTATATTTTCGATGTTGTCAAAGTTATTTAATACATGAAATAAGACTGCACCTCCTCCCACAAATGGCTCTATATAAGTAAACTTTTTGTTTGATTGATAAACAACTTTATTAATTAATTGACTAATTTCATTAATTAATTGCTTTTTTCCCCCTACCCATTTCAGAAAAGGCTTGGGATTTTTTATAGAACCCATTTGGTATCTCAGGAAAGAGCTAATCGTTTCAACATCAGTCGGATAAAACATAAGTTTACTTTTTGTGTGGAATTAAATAACGTTCTTTCAAAATTTTTAACTAAATTTTCACGTCTTTCCATACCAGCATTACAAGTATTTTTCACCGCTTGAGAATCGATGATAATTAATCGAATCCAATGGGGTTTTTTTTACTTTTTCTCTGAGTTGCTGATGTAATTGGCACATAACTTTTTCGATAATACCTTCTTTTTTCCAGTGTTTGTAATGGCAATAGACTGTGGAGTAAGGGGGTAAATCTCTTGGTAAATAACAACAATTACAACCATTTTTGAGTTGATAAAAAACACCATTCCAAATTTTCTCTTCTAGACCACTTAAGGGGGCGAGTTAGTTTCTTTTTTGGCAAAAGAACTTTAATTATTTCCCATTCTTCATCTGTTAGACTACTCGAGCAAGCCATGGTTAAAATTATAAGTGTTTTCTCCTAATATTATAATAGATACCAAATGGGTTCTTATAGATAAACTCAAGAAAAATCTGAAAAATATCAGAAGATCAAACCATTATGAGTTAAGATCCTTAACATAGAAAATCTTAATATACTATAAAAAAAATTAACGGAGGATTATTTATGGCTTTAGTTCCTATGAGACTTCTGCTTGACCATGCAGCGGAAAACGGTTACGGAATTCCTGCATTTAACGTTAACAATTTAGAACAAATTCTTGCCATCATGGAAGCGGCTCACGAAGCTGATAGCCCTGTTATTTTACAGGCTTCCCGTGGTGCTCGTACCTATGCGGGAGAAAACTTCCTTCGCCACCTAATTTTAGCGGCAACTGAAACCTATCCCCATATCCCCATTGCCATGCACCAAGACCATGGTAACAGCCCCGCTACTTGTTATTCTGCTATCCGTAATGGTTTTACCAGTGTAATGATGGACGGTTCTTTACAAGAAGATGCTAAAACCCCTGCTAGTTTTGAATATAACGTTAATGTAACTGCTGAAGTTGTTAAAGTTGCTCACTCTGTAGGTGCTAGTGTAGAAGGTGAACTTGGTTGTTTGGGTTCTTTAGAAACTGGTATGGGTGAAGCAGAAGATGGTCATGGTTTTGATGGTAAACTTGATCAGTCTCAACTTTTAACTGATCCTGATGAAGCTGTTGAATTCGTAGAACGTACCCAAGTTGATGCCCTTGCGGTTGCCATTGGTACTAGCCACGGTGCTTACAAATTTACCCGTAAGCCTACTGGCGAAATTCTTGCCATTAGCCGTATTGAAGAAATTCACGCTAAATTACCTAACACTCACTTAGTGATGCACGGTTCTTCTTCTGTACCTCAAGAGTGGTTAGATATGATTAACCAACATGGTGGTAATATTCCTGAAACCTATGGTGTACCGGTAGAAGAAATTCAAAAAGGTATTAAGAGTGGTGTTCGTAAGGTAAATATTGATACCGATAACCGTTTAGCTATCACTGCAGCTATTCGTGAAGCGGCAACTAAAGATCCTTCTAACTTTGACCCTCGTCACTTCTTGAAGCCTTCTATGAAGTATATGAAACAGGTTTGTTTAGATCGTTATCAACAGTTTTGGACTGCTGGCAATGCTAGTAAAATTAAACAAATTAGTTTGGATGATTTTGCGGCTAAATATGCTAAGGGTGAGTTAAATGCTACTACAAAGAAAACTGTATCTGTGTAATTAGTTATTGATAATAATTAAAGAAAGAGGTGGAAAAGTCCGCCTCTTTTTTGTTTGCTATTAAAAAAATATAGTAGCTATGCACCAATACCAAAGTAAGCCACAACTAAAAATAATCCATCGGTAGCAATGGTACTTAATACTGCCCCGGCAAAAGCTAAGTGGTGTAGTTGTTTTTTCTGTAAACCATAAAGACTAATGGCTAAAAGGAGATTTGCTAGTACTATTGCCCAACTAATTCCCCAGGGGGTATTTACTTGGGCGATCGCACCTTGTAATATTGGTTTAACTAGGTTAGGGTCAGTGGTCATAATCTCTTGCCAATAGGGAACTAAACCAACGATGTAGAAGTATAAATCCGTGATGGCAGTACCAATTAATGAACCGAGATAGAAATAGTTACCAATCAACCCCCAACCACGGCGAATACCCCAAATAGCGAAGGGTAAACCAATAGCTTCAATGGGAATATGAATCGCTGGATACCAGCGCAACCATCCCCAATAAATTGAGCCACACAACCAACTCCAACTAAAACCGATGAGAATATCTCCCCATAAATCAGTTTCAGGTTGCGATCGCAATTTAAATCCCCAGTAAACCCAAACAAAAGTTAAAACTAAACTTAGGGAAGGTAGAACCCTTACCAAGGGTGCTTGAAAAAAAACAGGAATAGATACAAGGAAAGCCGAGGCAACAAAAATGAGAATAGCCTGTCGTTTATGATTATCCCACCACAATCCATGCCAATAGCTAGTTAAAGAACTAGGCACAGAAGGAAAAAGGGAACTAATTTGGGTTAAAAAGGTATTATTGAACAAAATTGCTTAAAATATCGTTACTTATTGTTACTTAAATCTTAATGTATTTTAATGCTAAACACAAAATCTTTACACTTATTAGGTGTTGACCATTAACACTTAACATCGAATCTTCTAATCTTTCAATATCCCCTATGGGGGTATCCATTAATAATAACAGTAAATAAAGATAAACTGAAAAGTTAATTTTCCGTGTAGATAGTGGTAGTTACTTTATCAGTGTTGTTGCCTGTTACTGTAATCATTTTATCTTGTAACTTGCCCCTTGCC
>PXEJ01000241.1 GCA_003566215.1 Cyanobacteria bacterium T3Sed10_376R1m
ACCAAATCCCCGTGGATGAACTCCATGCAGGGGAAGTTGGCTATCTAGCCGCTTCTATTAAGGCGGTAGAGGATGCAAGGGTAGGAGACACCATCACCCTCGTTAACAACCCCGCCAAAGAGCCATTACCCGGTTATACAGAAGCAAAACCGATGGTATTCTGTGGACTATTCCCCATTGATGCTGATCAATATTCTGATCTTAAAGATGCCCTCGAAAAACTGAAATTAAACGATGCCGCCCTTTCCTATGAACCAGAAACATCTAGTGCCATGGGGTTTGGCTTCCGTTGTGGTTTCTTGGGTTTATTGCACATGGAAATCGTCCAAGAAAGATTGGAAAGGGAATACAATTTAGATTTAATTACCACCGCCCCTTCGGTGATTTATCGAGTAACCACCGCCGATGGAGAAGTCATAGAGATAGACAATCCTAGTTCATTACCCGATCCTCAAAAACGCACTAAAATTGAAGAACCCTATATCCGCATTGAAATGATTACCCCAGAATCCTACGTGGGTACTTTGATGGATTTGTGTCAAACTCGCCGAGGAATATTTGTGGATATGAAATATTTTACCCTCAACCGTACTAACTTGATTTATGAACTACCCCTTGCAGAAGTGGTAACGGACTTTTTTGATCAATTAAAATCCCGTTCAAGGGGTTACGCTAGTATGGAATACCAGTTAATTGGTTATCGAGAAAATACTTTAATTCGCTTAGATATTATGGTAAATAAAGAGCCAGTAGATGCTTTAGCCATGATTGTTCATCGAGATAAAGCTTACCAAGTTGGACGAGCTTTGACAGAAAAGCTTAAAGAATTGATTCCTCGTCATCAATTTAAAGTTCCTATTCAAGCGGCGATCGGTTCAAAAGTTATCGCCAGTGAGCATATTCCAGCCCTGAGAAAAGATGTTTTAGCGAAGTGTTACGGTGGTGATATTAGTCGTAAGAAAAAATTACTGCAAAAACAAGCAAAAGGTAAAAAACGAATGAAGTCTTTAGGTACGGTGGATGTACCCCAGGAAGCTTTTATGGCAGTTTTGAAAATTACTAATTAGCTTCGATGGAGGGGAAATAAAATCTTCTTTCTTGACTTAAAAAGATATTTCCCCTTTGGAGTTTTTCTCTAAAATTGAGCAGAAACTAAATCATATATAATCAAGTTAAGGTAAGATAAACGAGATCGAGGACAAGAAACTTTTTTGTTTCCTCGGCATCTTATAACCTAATAACTATATATACTGATATTTCAGATGATTCAATCTGTGACCGTGACTTCTCATCCTAATAACGATAACACTCAGGAGAATATATCACCCCCAATTCTCGATATTCTACCTGATATTTCTTTGCCCTCTACTAGGGGAATGATGAAACTACAACAGCATTTAGATTTGTTGTTATTGGCGATCGAAGCGCTACAATTGGGGGCATCTGAGTATATGTTGGCAACGGCTCATGAGTTAGGATTAAAAGATATTATCAAGAATAGGGTGGTTTTATGGCGTTTACGCTCAACTAATCCTTGGCGAAAATGTTATAATCGAGAATGTTTAACTACCAGTCAAGGTAAGGCTTTGGTGTTAATTACTGGCTATTGTGCAAAACGTTTGATGATTCCTTTGCGCCAACTGTTATTGGCGGCACAACAAATGAGGGATAAGGATATGCCCTTAGAAAATAATTTTCGCCTTTCTGAATATTTTGCCCGTTTTAATTCTCACTTTACTGCAAGAATGAATCCCCGACGAGCTAAGGTGTCGGTTTATTTAGCTTCTTCTGCTCAATTAAATGAGTTAGCTTTATCTTTGTTAGAGGAGTTGTTATTCTGTACTGGTACTAGAGGGATGGAAAGATTTTGGATTAGTCTTTTTGATGGTGAAGTTGATTAATTTTAGAAAGGTTAACTTTAAAAATTTAATCGAGCAATGGTTTTTTCTAAAAAAATTGCAAGGGTGTTTTGTTTTGTTTGCAATAATTTATTTTTTTTATGATAGCTACTAATTTAATTAATAAGGTTTCATCAGGGTTGCGTCAGCAAAGGTTTAATGTTGTTTTGCCTTTCTTTTTGTTTATCGGTGTGTTAACTCCTGTTATTCCTGCTATTGCTGTTGATTTGAAGGTGGGAGTTGTGCAAAGGTTTGGGGATGAATGGGAGGATAAGTTAACTATTGATAGTACTGAAAATGATTCTTTAGTGGTTCGTTTTAAAGATATTAGTGCGGATAATCCTAATATTACTCGAAATTTAAGAACAAAACAACTAATTTTATCGATCGCACCTCAAACTTTATCAAAACCGGTTGTGGAGGAGAGATTAATTTTAGGAGATCATGCCACCTTTGAAACAGCAGAGGATGATGCTAACCGTTGGCGTAAATTAGGCATTGAAGTAGAAATAACCCAGCCGGGTAGATGGCAAGTGTGGGCGAAACCAGATGTATATTCAACCCCTCTGTTAAAAAGGTTATTGCTCAATAGTATTAAAGATAATGGTTATGGAGATGTTTACATCGAAACAGAGATTTTATTAAAAAAGCCTGAAGTTACTTTTCAAGTGGGAGAAGAAACCTATCGAGCAAATTATCTTACCATTACCAGTAGCAAAAATTTAGCCCGGGTCAAAGAAGGGGAAAATGGTACAACGAGGTTATACGGCGGTAGTCTAACCATTCAACCCAATGCCTATGGAGACTATACCCTTGTTAATACCGTGGACATTGAAACCTATTTGCGTGGAGTTGTCCCCCATGAAATTGGGGCAAATGCTCCCCAAGCAGCCGCAGAAGCTCAAACTATTATCGCTCGTACCTATGCTCTACGCAACACCCGTAGTTTTCGAGCGGATAATTATGAAATGTGTGCTACCACCCACTGCCAAGTTTATTATGGTATTGGACAAACTTCTCCTTTGTCTGATCGGGCGATCGCAGCTACCCGTGGTTTAGTGTTAACATACGATAATGAATTAGTAGATGCCCTATACTATTCAACCTCCGGAGGAGTGACATCCCCTTTTAGTGATACTTGGAATGGAGATGACCGCCCTTATCTTAAATCCGTTATTGATGCACCTAACCCCGTTTGGGATTTAGAAAAATATCCCCTCAATGTAGAAGCTAACTTCCGCCGCTTTATATCCCTTAATAGTGGTTTTAACGAGATAGGACGTCGTTTATTTCGCTGGAATCGTCCTCGAAAACTAGAATATCTTACAGAAGACTTACAAAAATATTTACAAAGAACCCGCCATCCCTTGGCTGAGTTTACGAAAATCAAAAAAATGCAAGTCACCTCAAGATCTAAATCTGGTAGAATCCTAGAATTAGAGGTAGAAACAGATTTAGGTATTGTCACCCTCGAAAAAAATGAAGTTAGGAGTGCTTTTGAACCCCCCGTAAGCACTTTGTTTTACCTCGAACCAATGTATAATGATAAACAACAGTTGAACGGATATGCTTTTGTGGGGGGAGGATTTGGTCATGGAGTAGGTTTAAGTCAGTTTGGTAGTTATAATTTAGCTAATAGAGGATACTCTGCCCAAAAAATTCTACAATTTTATTATCCCAAT
>PXEJ01000176.1 GCA_003566215.1 Cyanobacteria bacterium T3Sed10_376R1m
GAGATTAATGCAATTTTTGATGACGCCAAAGCTGTATTGGGGGAATTAAACTTATACTTAAAACGTACAGGAGTTACCCTTACTGCGAGTGGAGATTTACCTCCCGAGGAGGAAAATAACATTATTCAATTGGAATTAGATGATGAAGATGATGAGGTGGAAATAGAGGAATTACAATTCCTTGCTAGTTTTTATAGTTTTGAGCAAAAATATGATATTTGCACTCCCCTTGCACCAATTTTGTTTATCGGTGAAAAAAATACCCTTGGTAAAATAGAATTATTTAATCTCGATGATCCGAAACTACAAAATATTATCGATGAGTTACTTTTACTTTTTGATGAGTGATCTTCGGATTTTTATCCCTTTTTGTACTGGCTTGGGTTTAGGCATATTGCAGGTATCAAAAAATAAAGAAAAGTAACGCTTTTTTGATAAAAAATAGTGAAAAGTACAAAATTATAGATACTACACCCAGATAATAAAACCTCCTAATTGTCAATTATCAATTTTCCTGACCATAGTGCTTTTTCAGCGAAGCCTAAATATATGTATCAAGGTTCCTAAAATATATAACTATTTAGAGCCACAATCAATCAAAAAGGTTATACTGACAGAATATAAATATTTTGTTAAATTTATTTTATTCACCCTTGTACGATTATTGCGAAGATGACAGTTCCAGTTAACCTCAGTGAACGGCATCAAAAAATATTACAGGCAACTATAAAGCATTATATTGCTACTGCTGAACCGGTTGGCTCAAAAACGTTGATTGAAGAATATGATTTTAGCGTTAGTTCTGCCACTATACGTAATGTTATGGGCAAACTAGAAAAAGCTGGTTTACTTTATCAACCCTATACTTCTGCTGGCCGTATTCCTTCTGATTCGGGTTATCGAATTTATGTAGATCGTCTTATACCTTACCAAAATAGTCTTAAATATAGCTTAAAAAAAAGTCTTAGTCATTATTTTGGGTCTTTGCAGGGACATTATGAAGGTTTATTTAAAAAAATTACTCAGATTCTATCGGATTTAAGTGGTTGTATTGCTTTGGCTACTTTACCTCATAATGCTAGTAATATAATCTATCATTTACAATTGTTGCCTATTGCTGATCATAAAATAATGTTAGTAATGGTCATTGATAATTATCAAACAGAGTCTGTTTTGTTTGATTACCATGATTTGACTGTGGGAGATGAGCAATATTTAGTAGAAGTAATTGAGCGAGAATTACAGATATTATCTAATTTTCTTAATCATAAGTTGAAGGGGCGATCGCTTTTAGATATAGTTGATTTGGATTGGAGTGAATTAAATCAAGATTTTAGACAATATGCTCATTTCATCAATAATTTATTAGAAAAAATTAAACAAAATTATCAGATTTCTAGTTTTACTCCCATCATGGTACAGGGCATTGCTAAAATGGTGAGACAACCAGAGTTTGCTCAAATAGAACACTTACAAATACTTTTACAACTGTTAGAAGAAGAACAAGAAAAATTGTTTCCTTTAATTTTTAATAATAATGAGCAATCCTATTCTAAGGTAAAAATTTCCATTGGCTCAGAAAATCTTCTCGAATCGATGCAATATTGTAGTTTAATTTCTGCTAACTATTATCAAGGTAGTTGTCCTATTGGTAGTGTTGGTATCATTGGGCCTACTCGAATAGCCTACGAAGATGCGATCGCCCTTGTGGAGTCCACGGCCCATTACTTGTCAGAAAACTTAACATCACGAAAAAACAAAGGCTAAAGGTTCAAGCCATTAAATCAGGTAAAATAGTAAAGAAAATAGAAAAAGCATCACAACACATTAAACTATGACCTTAGATAACCAAAATAAAAAATTAGAGGCAATGAAAAACTTTGCCGAACAATATGCCAAACGTACAGATACATATTTTTGTGCAGATTCTGCCGTTACTGCCGTAGTAATTCAAGGTTTAGCAGAACATAAAGAAGAATTAGGAGCTCCCCTTTGTCCCTGTCGATACTATGAAGATAAAGAAGCAGAAGTAAAAAATACTTTTTGGAATTGTCCTTGTGTACCGATGCGTGAGAGAAAAGAGTGTCATTGTATGTTATTTATTACTCCTGACAACGAATTTGCTGGAGAAAAACAAGAAATATCTTGGGAAGATTTACAAGCAGTTCAATAACCTTAATTTTTTTAGCTATCATCATGGGGGCGTTAAGGGTAAATTATTTCAGCCCAAAGAAATGAGATTAGTCCTAGTCTGGGAGTTGTTGCCTTGTGCAATAACTCCCAGACTATCAAATAAAAAGTTTCCACTCGCCCCTACTAAGGCTATTTTCCTCAAAAGCACAAGACTAGAGAAAGCAAACAATTAACATTGTCATTTCATATACCCTTGTTTGTTTAACTCAAACTACTCTCTTCAAAATCAAAATCAGTATTACCACCACTGAAAATGGATGTTTCGTCATCTTCTGAGTCTGATTTTCTTTTTTCAACGCTCATATCTACATTGTTAATAACAGCACCAATTAAAGGTAATTCATTTTCAATGAATTCATCGATAGTGGTTTCTAGCAAATTACTGAACGTTTTACCCGGATGAGTTACTAAGACGACACCATCAACATAAGGCTCTAATAATAAAGCATCATTACAACTAGATAAAGAAGGAGTATCAATTACCACAAAATCATATTGCGATCGCACATATTTTAGGAAAGATTTTACTTCACTAGACTCAATAATCGCCGCTGGTTGAGGCTGATAGCCCGGACTAGGGGCAATAGAAAAATTAGGAATCTCTAACACCCGTTGAATAAGAGAATCCAACCCTCCCATATTATTGCTCTGAAAATCATAATAACCAATCGGATTTGCGATCGCCTCAGGAATTGGTTCTAAATTAAAAAACTTCCGAGAACGAGGATTTTTATCCCGCAAATCTAATTCTACCAACAAAGTTCGTTTACCCGCATTAGCAGATGCGATCGCTAAGTTATAAGAACTAACACTCTTACCCTCATTAGCACTGACACTGGTAATCAAAATAACTTTAGCATTTTCCCCCCCCAAACGACGAATGTTACTCCGAAAACGCTCATAAAAAGGAAGATATTCTGAATTAGATTCAAATAAAATTGGCACAGTTTTGCCAATTCCCATAGACATTCCCACCTGAGGTAAATCGCTCAACACAGGAACACCCCTTTCCCCAAAAAATTCTCGTAGCTCTTGGGGAGTGTGTAATCTCTCGTCTAAAGTAGCTAAAAGAAAAATCACCCCCATCGCAGAAGCTAAACCCACGCCAAAGCCAATGCCCACAATAGCCACCTCATTGAGTCGAGGAACAAGAGGAACAGCTGGTTCAACTGCCAAAAAGGCAGGTTGTACAATGGTTAAACTACCATCAGTTTCTGCCTCCGCCGAACGAGCATCAATCAAAGCAGAAGATATTGTTTCATACAAAATTCGTTGACTTTGTAACTGCTGAATTAAGTTTGTTTGTTGAGTCTGTCTTTCGGGGAACAACTCATACTCCTGACGCAAAGTATTTTCAATCTGTGTTACCGTTTGTAATTGCTCCA
>PXEJ01000423.1 GCA_003566215.1 Cyanobacteria bacterium T3Sed10_376R1m
CAATCCTCGTCAATTTATCCAACGGCGAGGAAGAATTTTGCGTCCCCATCAAGGAAAAAAAGAAGCCACTCTATTTGATATGATAGTCATTCCCCCAGATTTAGAGCGAGAAGTGTGGGAGACTGAGCGCAACCTACTAAAAAAAGAGTTAAATAGATTTATAGAGTTTGCTAACTTAGCCAATAATGCCCATGAGGCAAGGGAAAAACTATTAACTTTACAAGGTAGATATATTTTATAGTTTTTATACTTAGGCTCTGCTCAATAAATCAAAAACCATACATATCGAGGATTTAGGCAGACTACAAGTATTAAAAAATAGACAAAAATAAGTTATTTATTTTTAGATGGATAGGTATAAGATTATCTTAGTTAATCTCAAAACCAAACCTTTTGTGTAGTGAAAAAAAATACAACCAAATATGCAAAATATGCCGCTGAGCAAGAATATTTGAGGTTACAAAGGGAATTAAGAGGTGGTTTAACGGCTCTAGGAGGAGTATTTTTCGGGGGAACATTATGGTTTTGGCTAGTGGAACATTGGTCATTAGTTGACTCTGCCTACATGACTATTATCACCTTATCTACGGTAGGATTTACCGAAATTCAAACCCTTGATAGCCGTGGAAGAATCTTTACGATGATTTTGATTTTGACGGGTATCGTTACCATTGGTTATTTAGTTAATCGATTTACCGAAGCATTATTACAAGGTTATTTTCAAGAAGGCATTAGATTAAAAGAGAAAAAAAACGTGATTGACAAATTATCTAAACATTATATTTTATGCGGTTTTGGTCGTACGGGTTTTCACGTAGCGAGGGAACTTTATGTAGAGAAAACTCCTTTTATTATTATTGATATGGGAGATGATGAGCTCGAAAAAGCTCAACAATTAGGTTATCTAGTGGTGCAAGGAGATGCCACCCTCGATGAATATTTGATTGAGGCTAAAATAGAGTCCGCCGCTTGTATTATTGCTGCCCTTAGTTCTGATGCTGATAATGTTTATACAGTTATTTCTGCTAAGGCTCTTAATCCTAATATAAGGGCGATCGCACGAGCTAGTAACGAAGAAGCCATTAACAAGCTAGAAAGGGCTGGTGCCGATGCTGTGGTGTCCCCCTACGTTACTGGGGGAAAAAGACTTGCCGCTGCGGCTCTAAGACCCCAGATAATGGATTTTGTTGATGGTATTCTCTCAGGGGGCGATCGCTCCTTCTACCTAGAGGAATTTTTGTTAGACGAAGAACAATGTCCTTGTTTAGGACAAACCCTCAAAGAAGCAAGGCTCAGAAATAGATCTGGAGCCTTAGTGGTTGCCATTCGCACCGCCCAAGGGCAGTTAATCGCAGGACCGAATGGAGAAAACATCCTAATTGCTGGGGATTCCCTTATTTGTATGGGTACTGCCGAGCAATTAAGAACTCTCAACTCAATTTTAGGACCAATTAACAGTCCAAGAAAACCCCAGAGTTAACTATTTGAGATAGTCAACAAGAATATTTGTCCAAAGAGAATAACCCTGACTATTCAAATGAAGACCATCATCAGTATATTCTAGGCTCAACTGATTTTCTACATTAATAAACTGACTATATAAATCAATATATTGATAATTGTACTCTAACGCTAATTCTTTTAATACTTGATTAACAACCATTAAATCTTGATTATCAGCTCTAAAAGAAAATTTGCGATTATTGACTGGTAATATACTCTGAACATAAATTTTAGTTTCAGGAATATTGGAACTTAGTTTGTCTAAAATTAAACGATAATTAACTATAACTTCCTCTGGAGTTTTAGCTTCACTACCAAAATCATTAATACCGATTAATAAAAAAAGTTGATTAGGTTCAAAATCAATAACTTGATCTAAACGCTGTAAAACTCCATCAGTAGTATCAGCAGAAATTCCTAAATTGTAAATAGGTTTTTCTGTCTCCTCAGCCAATAATTCAGACCATTTCCCCGCTCTGGTTATGCTATCACCTAGAAAGATAATTAAGTTCTCAATATTGGGAAGTTGCTCAAATTCTTCGACTTTGGCGTTATATCTTCCCCGGAGATGACTTTTGCCAATTTGAGCACGTTTATCCGCTAATGTAGTCTCTCCATTGTCCAAAAAACTGTTTCTATGGTTAAGCCAAAGTCCTAAAAAAGAGAGAATAATTAAGATAATAATAATACTACTAGCTATTAACCTATTATTTTTATTGAATTTCATTTATCTTTGATATAGATTTTTCTAAATAGAATCTGCTTAATAAAGCAAAAACTACACTCAAATAATAAAACCTCATAATTGTTCATTGGCAATGATCAATTCTTCTCATCATAGTACTTTTTCAGCAAAGCCAAATGAGCAGTGTTTATATTAATTTGATATGATAGCTAACTATAGGTAAAGGTTTAGTGAGAGCTTTCAAGAAAGCGAAAAGAGGAAACTTTTTAGGTTTATTCATCGTCATCTGTAAAAAAAGTAATCTTAAAAATATGAAAAATTCAGTTTCAATCATTAAAACTATTGGTTTATTTAGTTTCTTAATCATTCTGCTTTATCCAAGCTATGATTTGGTGAGAGATTTTACCACCGATAGAAATATAAGATTTCAGTCAACCCATTATCAGTTTTCTCGTTATTTGCGTCATCGTGGCTAATTAAGTTTAAAAATAGTTTTAATTTTTTGTCTTAATTTTCTAATAATGAAAGGTAAAAAACCCTTAGAAACTTTTTCAAATTTATAATAAAAAAGAATATTTACTAAATCTTCTAGTGTCATACCATCCACATAGGAAAAAACTTTGTCCAAGGAGTTATCATTATCTTTGATATATTGTTTTCTGGCTAGTTTTTCAGAAATATTCCATTTCGTAAGAAAAATAGAGTGCATTTTTTGTTGATAGCCATCAAAATTTTTAACTTTACCCTCTAAAAATTGATTAATAAATTGATTAGCAATTTCTGCACTTTTCATTGCATGACGGATTCCTTCTCCTCCTAACCAATTTACTGTGGAAACTGTATCACCGATCGCAATTATCCTTCCTTCTGTATAGGTATCCTGAAGGCCAGAGGTATAACGCAAAGTTTCGCCATGTATATCAAGAAGTTTGTAACTATCAGTTTTGAGATATTCTTTAATTAAAAGTTCAACATAATAACCTAAAAGTTTAACTTCCTGATTCAACTGATCTTCTTTATCAATAATTGTCACCCCAGCTCCAACCTTTAAAATATTTTTTTCCATAGGGAAAACCCACGAGTATCCTTTAGGCACCCACTTATTTCCTAACAAAAAAGTTAACGTGTCTGCATTTTGTTGATATACTTCATCACTAACTTCAATCAAATACTCAATTCCAGTACCGTTAAGAAAATTGGGTTTTGGTTTGCCTCGACGGCACATTACCCCTCGACTAGCCCCTGTGGCATCCACTAAAACCTTTGATGTAACATTGATTTCTTGGTTTAAAAGATTATTTTTGACGGTAATTAAAAGATCGTTTTCTCGTTCAATATGGTTTAGGTAACGACATCCTAACCAAATATCTCCTCCGTGATGGG
>PXEJ01000345.1 GCA_003566215.1 Cyanobacteria bacterium T3Sed10_376R1m
GTTCTTTTAGGTCGTTTTCAGTAAAGGTACTCATGTTATGATTTTTTTAGGTAAGTTTTCAAAGAATATGGAGTAGTTACAGCTACTCCTATCCTAATTTTAGCCCACCCTATAAAAAACCTCCCTCAGTAGTGGGAAGGTAAAATTAATCGAAATAATAAAACCCTTTCGGTATCTCTGATATAGCTAGTTTTAATATTTTAGTGATTATCCTAAAACCTTTTAAATAAGAGATATATTATCTTCTATGACAGCGTTAAATAGTTCGATTTCGTCTTCAGTGGTGTATTTCATGGTCAATCTTTGGTTGTTTGATGCTCAATGTATTTTTATTTACTCGGAATCACTAGGTTGATGATAGTTATTAGTTTACTTTTACTTTGGGATTTGGTATAAGATAATTTTGACTCAAACCATTACAAATAGCTAATCTTCTTTATGTAGTTTTATTTATGACAAAATGAAGTACGAAAGGTCAGTTAAATGCTGATGAGGGAAGAATCCTTTAACACAATCTTTGATTTGTTGGTGGGAGTGTCAATTAGGATTATTATATTTAAAATAATCGGTTAATATTGTGGCAGTAAAAATAAAAAACGTATCGAAAATATATAATAAAATTTCTGTAGTCGATGATCTTTCTTTTGAGATAAAATCAGGGGAAATTTTTGGCTTACTAGGGCCTAATGGTGCGGGAAAATCAACCACCATAAAAATGTTAATTACCCTTGCTCGTCCTAGTGAGGGAAAAATCGAGGTGGCGGGTTATGACGTGGTAGAGTCTCCTTTTGCCGTAAAACGGAATATTGGCGTAGTGTTGCAGCAGACAAGTGTTGATGGTGATTTGACGGTGTGGGAAAACTTAGAGTTTCACGGCAGAATGCACCATATTCCTAATCCTCAAAGACAAGAGTTAATTGATCGTTGGTTGGAATATGTGGAGTTAAATGACCGTCGTTCGTCTTTGGTTAAAACCCTCTCAGGTGGAATGAAACGACGTTTACAGATAGCTAGGGCGTTATTACACAACCCTCAAGTTTTATTTTTAGATGAACCTACCGTAGGGCTAGATCCTCAAACTAGGCGTCGTCTCTGGGAGATTATTAAGGATTTGAACCGTCAAGGTATGACTATTTTAATTACCACTCACTACATGGAGGAGGTCGAATTTTTGTGTCAACGGGTTGGCATTATTGATGCTGGTAAACTAATTGAATTAGGTACGGTGGATGATTTTAAACAAAAATATGGTCAGGGCATCATGGTAACTCAAAAGGGCGATCGCATTGACTACCAATTTTTTCCCACAACCCAAGATGCGAACGAATATGTTAATAATATTGAAGATAAAACAGGGATTATGATCCGTCCTTCTAATTTAGAAGATATTTTCGTTAAATTAACAGGGCGACAACTATAATATTCCCATGAAAATTATCTCAAAATTATTATAATTTAGAATTTAAAATGTAGAAACAATGATACTTTCAACCTTTTCTACCCACATTGAAAATGTCACAATTTATTTAAAACTTTTATAGCAATACTCAATGATTTATGAGCATAAAATCTCCTCAAGTATTTTTTAGTTAAAGGATAACTAAACCTTAGAATCTTAAAATTGTAAATCACAAACATGGTTAATTATTACAATTAAAAATTAGACAAATTTAATAAAAACTTAGTCTTTACTGTCAAAAAAAATAATTAATTAGAGTACATAATATACAAAATAACGAGCAAACAATACCAGAATTATTTATATTTTCTATGAAAACTAAAAAACTCATTCTTCCTATTTCCACCATCATTTTATTTACTGCCGGAATAATAGGTGCAACCTTGTTAACTCCCCAATTAGGTAAATTTTGGGATAATGTGGTTGTGCCTAGATTAGAAGAAAAACCAGAATATCGGCTTGATGCGCCTTCAGAAGTTTTAGCCTTAGCAGAGGTTAGTGCTGAGGAAAGGAAAGAAAAGTTAGAAGAAATCGCCTCCCAAACAACCCCTAGCCTTGATAGGGCGAGGGCTAAGTATTTATTAGCTTCGGATATATTGCGAGAAGACTTTGATGGGGGTAAAGCATGGACTTACTTACAACATTTAGACCGTCAATATCCGATTCTTGCTCCCTATGTTATCTTTCGTCAGGGTAGAGCAATGGAATTAACTAATGATATTCCACGGGCGCAACAATTTTGGCAGAAGTTGATAGAAGACTATCCCGAATCTCCAGTTTCCGTTGAAGCTTATTATCGTCTTGGTACAGATGATCCTAAGTATTGGGATCTTGCCATTAAAAATTTTCCCCAACACCCCCGCAGTCAAACCATTGCCTATGAGTTATTAAGCCAAAATCCAGATCAAAAAGAATTAATGGTTATGTTGGCTAATTATGATGATAGTGCTAAAAGTGATCCTCTTAGGGACAGGCTCGTAAGCGATTATGGTGAAGATTTGACTCCTGAAGAATGGCAAGTATTAGCAGATAGTTATTGGCGCAGGGGTCAATTTTTGAGTGCGGCAGAGATTTATGATAATGCTCCTCCTAATCCTCAAAACTTATATCGTATTGCTAGGGGCTATCAGGTAGCCAATAAAAAGGAAGATGCTATTAATGGTTATAAAAAATTAATGGCTGAGTATCCTGACGCTTCGGAAACAGGTTTAGGATTACGTCGCTTGGCTACTCTCACCATGGGGGATGAGGCAATAGGTTATCTTGATCAAGTGGATGAACGTTTTCCTCAAGATGCACCCCAAGCTTTGAGTCAAAAGGTACGTCTTTTAACAAGTATGGGGAGGACAAGTGATGGAACTAACGCCCGAACACTACTTTTAAGTAAGTACCCCGGATCTAATGAGGCGGCTGAGTTTCGTTGGCAAATTGCTCAAAATTTTGCTAATTCTAATGATTTTGTTTCTGCTTGGCAGTGGGCTCAGGAAATTAGTGTAAATAGTCCGGAGGCTGATGTTGCCCCTAAGGCTTCTTTTTGGGTTGGTAAATGGGCGCAAAGGCTAGGACAGGGTGAGGAAGCAAATAGAGCTTTTGAGTATGTGTTAGAGACTCATCCCCATTCTTATTATGCTTGGCGCTCGGCGGCTAATTTGGGGCAGGATGTGGGTAGTTTTACTTCTTTGAAGGATTTGTCTTTTGAGGTGAAAACCCCTGAAAATCGTCCCATTCCCCCCGGTGGCTCGACTATGTTTAAGGAGTTGTTTTTGTTAGGGGAAGATGAAGATGCGATCGCACTTTTTAAGGCAGAAATCTCAGATCCTGAGAACATAAGCGTTACCGAACAATTTACCCAAGGTTTATTAAAACAACTAGAGGGGGAATATTTACAAAGTATTAGTCTAATTTGGAACTTGAGTAATAGAGAAAGCCCCGAGGAAGTAAGGCAGTGGCAAATTTTGCGCCGTAGCCCCGAATATTGGTATGCTCTATTTCCTTTACCCTATAAAGATTTAATTGTTAAATGGTCAGAAGAAAGAAATCTTAACCCTTTCCTTGTGACTGCCCTAATACGCCA
>PXEJ01000145.1 GCA_003566215.1 Cyanobacteria bacterium T3Sed10_376R1m
GGCTAAACCGAATAAATCCAATAATTCGATAATCCTTTTATCTCGTTGAGATTTAGGAATTTGAAATAGGGAAGCGATGAAGTGTAAAAATTCCCAAGCGGTTAGAAAATCGTAGTAGTAAGCGTTTTCAGGTAGATAACCCAATCTTTGTTTAACGCTGTTATCTCCTAAGGGTTTGCCTAGTAGTCGTGCTTTGCCAGAGGTGGGTTTGATAATTCCCAAGAGGGTTTTTAGAAGGGTAGTTTTTCCTGCACCATTAGGCCCTAATAAACCAAAGGTTTCCCCTTGATAAACTTTTAGGGTACATTGTTTTAGTGAGGGGATTTTTTTATTTAACCAAAAGCCTGTTAGATAAATTTTTGTAAGTTCGTAGGTTTCTACTACGGTTGGTTTATCACTTATCTCCGATGATGAGGGTAAATTGATGGTATTCGTCATTATTTTCTCAAAAACACTTATCAGTATAGGATAAACAAAGGAAAACAGAGTTTTATATATACCCTATTATAATTTAACATTTAGTTACTATGACCCAAATTCCTCAATCTTTAGAAAGTGCGATCGCCCAAGCCCACACTGCGACAATTACCGCTTTAGAGAGTGGTTACAATCGTCTTCAAGTAGAGTTAGTAATTCCTGAAATCGCCCTTCAAGCCCAACAATTAGCCTATAACTTTGCTAATTTATTTGTAGATGAATACGGCTCAGGATTGAAAGTTTTGTTTCCTGACACTGGGGCGGCGGCGTTAGCAAAACGAGAATGGGGAGAAACTCCTTTTCAAGTGACAGATTTAGGAAGCAATCGCACTCCCATGGACACTAGAGTTAGTCAAGCAGACCAATTTTTCTTGGTGGTTGCTCCTTCGGCGGTGGAAGTGTCTCAGGTAGAAAAACTATGTAATTTAGCAGAGGATAGACCAGTAGTTTTGATAATACCTCAGCTAGAAGATGTTTCTATCGTTGGTATTGGTTATGCGGCTAGACAGTTAAGGGAAAGATTTTTAAGTATTCTTGAATCTAGTTATTATTACCGCCCCTTAGAAGATGCTGTGGTAATACGAACTTTCCCCGGTTTGTGGCAAGTATGGCGAGAGTTAGAAGGAAATAAATTTGAATTAATTACAGAAGTACCTAAAAAACCATTAGGAGAAGTTTTAGATCGTATTTTAAGTGGTGATGAGGAAAATCAAGAAGTTAATGTTAAATCAGCTTCCCTTGGTTTTTTTGCTACAATGAAAAACTTTCTAAAAGCTCTCAACAATTAGATGTTGCCCATTAAAACTCAATGCCGGGTTGTGCCTTTACTCCTTGTTCCCTAAATGGATGCTTAATTAGCTTCATTTCTGTGACCAAATCAGCTTTTTCTAATAATTCTGGTTTTGCACCCCTTCCTGTTAGAATAACGTGGCAATCTTCGGGTTTTTGTTCTAGGGTTGCTATCACTTCATTAATGTCTAAATAGTCTAGTTTGAGGGCAATGTTAATTTCATCTAGTAACACTAATTTATAATCTGGATTTAAGATAAACTCTTTTGCTTTTGCCCATGCTTTTTGGGCGGCGATAATGTCTTTTTCTCTATCTTGGGTTTCCCAAGTAAACCCTTCCCCCATGGCGTAAAATTGTAGTTGCTCTGACCATTTTTCTAATACTTCTTTTTCTGCTGGTTCCCATGCACCTTTGATAAATTGGATAATGGCAACTTGATAACCATGACCGAGCGATCGCACTACCATGCCCAACGCCGCCGTAGTTTTTCCTTTACCGTTGCCTGTATGTACTACAATTAAGCCCTTTTGAGCCTTCATATTTTCTAAACGCTGATCTTGAATTTCTTTGCGTTTTTGCATCTTTTTTTTATAATCTTCTGGACTTAATTGGGTACTCATATCTTTTACTTTTATTTACTAACGTTGTTTATATATAGCAATTATTATGCTTATGAAATACAAAATGATCCCCCCGAATCCCTCTTAATAAGAGGGACTTGGAAATAACAGATATACTTCATAACTATGATAAACGCTATAGCAATTTTAAATCATTCATGAAAATTTTAAGTTAAGTTTCTCCCAAATTTGCAGAGGCTAGGGGGAATTATTTTCTTACACCTTTTTTAAAAAGACTATTATCTTTTGTGAGTTTATACTTGATATTTCTCTATTTTTGTGTAGTTGCCTGTTGTTTCCTTTCTAACTTACAATCAATGGGCAGACGTAATTTTGGGGAAAAAGCAATCGATGAGTATCATGGGATTTATTAATTTACACAAGCCAAAAGGATTTACTTCCCATGATTGTGTAGCCAAGGTGCGCAAAATTTTACAAACAAAGAAAGTTGGTCATGGTGGTACGTTAGATCCACTAGCTACGGGAGTGTTACCCATTGCCGTGGGCAAGGCTACTCGCTTATTACAATTCTTGCCTAGCCAAAAGGCTTATCAGGCAAAAATTAGGTTTGGCATAACTACCACTACCGATGATTTGGAAGGGGAGGTTGTACAAGATAAATTGGCAAAAAATTTAAGTTTAGAAAACATCACACCTTTTTTAACTGATTTTTTAGGGAAAATTGAGCAAATGCCCCCTGCTTATAGTGCGATAAAACAAGATGGAAAAAAGCTTTATCAGTTAGCAAGAGAGGGCAAAATTATTGCTATTCCTGCTCGAAAAGTAGAAATATTTAACATTGAAATTGTGAATTGGACTTCCGGTGATTATCCTGAATTAGATTTAAATATTGTTTGTGGTGCTGGTACATACATAAGGGCGATCGCACGAGATTTAGGTCAAAAAGTAGGGTATGGCGGAACTTTAGCAAATCTAATTCGTACATTAAGCTGTGATTTAACCCTAAATAGTAGCATTACCTTTGAACAATTAAGCCAACAAAAAGAAGCAAATCAACTAAATTTAATTCAACCAGATTTATTGTTAAAAAACTTAGATAAAATTAATTTAAGTGAAGAGGAATCAAAAAAATGGTGTTTAGGACAAAAAATTATCTTTGAACAAAAAAACAGCAATAATTTTTATCGCACTTATAATAATTTAGGAGAATTTATAGGTATTACAGAAATAAGAGAGAATGAAAATATTAAACTTATCAAACCAAAAATCGTCATAGCATAGAAAACACCATAATAGATTATTTTGTCAGATAACAAAAAATTGAAACATATATTATTTATACTGCCTTATCTCAGCTTAGGCGGTACAGAAAAACAAGCCCATACCCTTATAGAAAAACTTACAGATACCTACAAAATTTCCTTGTTAGCACCCCAAGGAGATGGTGCAAAACCTTTTCAAGAATTACCCATTCAATATAAATCATTTACTAGGTGGGAATTTAATCTTTTTAAAGGAATTACTGAAGTTATCAAAGGAATAAAAGAAATTCACAAAGAGCAGAAAATTGATTTAGTTAATGTCCATGCAGCCCATGAATTAATGTTGCCAGTAAAGTTAGTTTTACAAAAAACTCCTTTAGTTTTTACAGTACATGGTTATCATGGTAGTGGAA
>PXEJ01000131.1 GCA_003566215.1 Cyanobacteria bacterium T3Sed10_376R1m
CACCCATGGATATGACTACCGGTTTTTCTTGGGCGGTTATTTCTAATTCTCGGGCAATTTGTTCAGATGCGATCGCACTTCCCCCCGGGCTATTGATACGTACTACAACCCCTTTTATATTATCGTCTTCCCTAATTTTAACAACTTGTTGAACGATGCGATCGGCCCCTACTTCTCCCACTCTACCCTGACCATCAACAATGCTACCATCTAAATAAAGCAAAGCAATTTTATCTTTGACAGTTTGATTTGTTTTGTGAAGAGAAAGGTATTTACCAATAGTAATTTCTGGTAAAGAATCGCTATTTTCATTATTACTAATAGTCAATAAATTATTATTTACTTCATCAAGATAACTCAGATTATCAATTAATTCTAATTCTTGAGCTTCTTCTGCTCTCAAAATACCAATTGTATTAGCAATATTATTAATATTATTAGTAGTTATACTTCTGTTTTCTGTTATACCATTCGTATATAAATCCCATAGATTTGTGATTAATTCTTGAGTTTGTAACTCACTTTCAGGACTAAAATCATTACGGGTAAAAGGTTCGACGGCGGATTTGTATTTACCCACCCTAATAACTTCAACACCAACACCATATTTCTCTAAGGCATCAGCAAAGAATAATTGAGCCGAGCTTAAACCATTCATTTCCATTGAACCTAAAGGATTTAAGTGAATTTCATCGGCCATAGAAGTCAGAAAATAATCTTTTTCCCCCGCAGAAATATTATAAGCAATAATTTTTTTACCACTTGCTTTAAAATTTTCTAGGGCTGTTCTAATTTCAGCTAGGCTACCATAGCCTGTGTTGATATTTCCTTTACTACCATCTAAAAATAAAGCGGAAATACGATCATCTTGAGCTGCTTTATTTATGGCCGTGGTAATTTGTCTAAGGGTTAAAACATTAACATCTTCTGCTCCTAAAATAGATGATAAATTGCGATCGCTATTGCTATCATTAATTTGACTACTAAGATTAAAAACTAATACCGATTGATTTTCTATTTGAGGAGCACTACTACTCATCACCAAAGCCATAAAAAAGAAAAATAGTCCTCCAGCACTAAGGGCAAAAAAGAAAAATAAACCAGCTAAACTACCGATAAAACTAGCAAAAGTTTGTTGTAAAAATTTTTTCATGGTTAAGTTTTAATCCCTATCCTTAAGGGCTTTTTTTTATGGTATCAGATCATAATTAGGAGTTGATGAAAATTTTATCTTACCGAAGATAATTAATTATTAATAATTGTGAGATTTAATTTTCATAATTTTTTTTATGTTATGATATTCAAAGTTTATCTATTTGAAAAGGGCTTATTTTTTAAAATTAAACCCTATCTAACAGTCAAAATTTGGTTATTGTTCGATGGCAATTCTACCTTGTTTGACAAGGCGAAAAGCCAGAAAATAAAGAAAATAAATTCCATAGATGATTAAACCAGACATCCCCAAAAAGCCTAAAAGTCCGGTGGTAGCATTAGGATGAAACCAGCTTTTATAGTGCCAAGGCGCTTGTAACCATACTCGACAACTGGTATCTATTGCCGCATTTTCCGAGAAAGTACAACCCAAGAAAGGGGCAAATGCGATGGCGCTGACAATGCCATAAATAGAAGTTGCCCAACGCCATGAAGTAAGAACTAATTTTAGAGGACTTTTTGGTAAATCATTAATTTCATCATTAACATCAACCCAAAACCAAAGACCAATTACAATTAAAAAGTGTCCTACAAACCATGCAATGTAGCCAATTTGCCACACAGGAATAAACAAATAAATGGCGATCGCCAATAAACTTGCCACACGCCAATAAATCAACATCAAACGCTGAATAGAAGCGATTTTAGAAAATAAACCCCAAATAGATAAACCAACGGGAAACAATAAACACAAAAGTAAAAATAACTTGTAATTAGTCCAAACCAAAGCAGTTAACAACGTATCTTCCATAATAAAAACTAAATAGATTACCCATAAAAATAGGTGGGAAATCCCCACCCTTAGCTTTAATTAACCAGCAAATTGAATGATTAGTCTTCATAGACACGACACTCAGCCGCATCAGGATTATCATCACAATACCGCTCTAAAGAAGTTTTTTTGGTTTGGCCTTCTTTTTGGTGAGAAGCTTCAGCTTGTAATTCTTCTACTGCATCCCAAGCCGCTGCACATTTATCAGCATCAGCACCATCAGTGCTACATACTTCCCTAGCTTGTTTTAATTCTTCTTGAATTTGTTCTTGTATATTGCTCATAATTTTGATACCTGTAATTTTTTTTAGTTATCCTACTATAGGATATAACAGAAAACAGATATTTGTTATGAGGATAATGCTACCATTGAGCAAATTAAGGACAATCAATTTCGTCTAAATGGTTGGTTACCGCTCGATATAATTCTAAAACATGATGATCTAAAAGACGATAATAAACCCTTCTTCCTCTTTTTTGATAAGCGACCAAACGCATAGATTTCAGAGTTCGTAGCTGATGAGATACTGCCGATTCACTCATTTTTAACATAGCCGCCAAATCACAAACGCACAATTCTTCTTGTGCTAACACCGATAAAATTCGTAAACGGTTAGAATCACCTAAAAGGCTAAAAAAATCAGCCATTCTTTGAGCTTTTTCATGGGTTAAAATTTGACCATCAAACAAAGTTAATAAGTTACTATCCACCTCATGGGGAGAACAAGACATTAACTCATTTTTTGATTGAGTAACATTAGCAGAAGGGGTATTCATAGTGGATAATTAATAGTGGACAAAACCCCATAGGGGAATGATTGATAGTTGAAATTTTAAATTTTTTATTCTTTAAGTGTGAACGTCAAAAATTGAAATTATCTGTTTATCTTTATGAGTAAAAAATTACAGAAATTTTTGATTTATTTAACTGTTAACGGTGGCAAGATACTGTTCTAAATCTTCTACTAAACGGGTCAATTCTGCCTCAGAAGTTAATCTTAAGCGATCATCCCTGACGGTAATAAGAACCTTCGCAGCAAAAGGTCCAGGATAGATATTGGGATTACAAAACACTTCCAAGAAAACATCTCCAGTGTGTTGATATTCCATTGCTTGTTGACGATTTGGTTTTCCTCCTGCCTTGGCATTGAGGGCAATTTCTTTTAAACTCTGCATTAAAATACTAATTTCTTGTTTTAGTTTTTGTGCTGCGTTCTCACTAAAGGTAAAAGAAACTGAACCTTGAGTTAAATTAATGGTAAATTGATTCATGGAGATTTTTTTTATAGTACAATTATTATTGCTCCTTGTTAGGATTTTACAGTGATTGGCACACTTTATCTAGTAGCGACCCCCATTGGTAATCTCGAAGACATGACTTTTCGGGGGTTAAGAATTTTACAAACAGTGGATTTGATTGCCGCCGAAGATACTCGTCACACAAAAAAATTATTGCATCACTATCAGGTTAAAACGTCGATAATTAGCTATCATGAGCATAATCATCAGGGTAGAATTGCTGATTTTTTAACTAGGTTACAACAAGGGGAAACTATTGCTTTAGTTACGGATGCTGGTACTCCCGCTATTTCTGATCCGGGCTATCATTTAGTGATTAGCTGTATTGACCATAATATCAATGTTATTCCTATTCCGGGGGCAAATGCGGCTATTAATGGTTTAATTGCTTCGGGCTTGCCTACGGATAAATTTATTTTTGAGGGTTTTTTACCTACGAAGAAAAAGTTAAGAAATGATTTGTTAAGTCAGTTACAGGGGGAAAAACGGACGATTATTTTTTATGAAGCCCCCCACCGTCTCCGTAAAACATTAGACGATTTTGCTCAAGTTTTTGGTTTGTCAAGAAAGATTACCCTAGCTAGGGAATTGACTAAGTTACATGAAGATTTTTGGCGTGGTACAGTGGCAAGTGCGATCGCACTTTATCAAGAGAATCAACCCAGAGGAGAATATACAATTATTTTGGCAGGAAATGAAAATAAAGAAATACTAGAGCTATCTCCCCAACAAATAAAAGAAGAAATAATCAAACTATTACAACAAGGAATGAGCAAAAGCGAAGCAAGTCAACACATCGCTCAATTTACAACCCTCTCCCGTCGGGAAATTTATCGTTTATCCCTTAATTTGTCAACTTCTGAAAATGAAACATTATTCCCTACACAAGACTGACACAAAACAAGATGAAAACTTGCGAAATTTTTCCTTAGACGAAACAACTAAAATGTGTAAAAACAAGCAACTGGTGATATAGAATTTTAACTAAATCTTAACTTTACAAAAAATAATAATGAAAAATCAAAAAATTAAACTATTTTTAACCCTACTAATCAGCTTAAACTGGTTTACCGTTGCCTGTGGGATTTTTGGCACTACCACTACTCCCGAAAATGGAGAACCCACTCCCCCCCCTATCGCCTCCGAAGGAGGACTAAAATTAGGATCACTTTTTCCCACCACAGGAGATTTAGCTTCCATAGGGCAAAATATGCCCATTGCCGCTCAACTAGCTGTTGATACCATTAATGCTTGTGGAGGAGTAAATGGAGAACCAGTTACCCTCGTAAAAGAAGATGATCAAACAGATCCGGGGGCTGGTAGTGCTGCTATGACAAAACTAGCAGAAGTAGATCGAGTTAATGCTGTAGTTGGCTCATTTGCCAGTAGTGTATCCACCGCCGCCCTTGATGTTGCCGTCAGGAATAAAGTAATGATGGTGTCTCCCGGAAGCACCAGCCCTGTATTTACCGAACGGGCACAAAATGGAGAATTTGACGGATACTGGGCCCGTACCGCACCCCCTGACACTTACCAAGCTCAAGCCCTAGCCGCTCTTGCCCGAAAACAAGGTTTTACCCAAGTTTCCACCGTCGTCATTAATAACGATTATGGTGTTGGTTTTGAACAACAATTTAATCAATCCTTCACAGATTTAGGCGGTACTGTGTTAAATCAAAATCGTCCTGTACGTTATGACCCAAGGGCTACAACCTTAGATAGTGAAGCAGGATCAGCTTTTGCTAATAATACCCAAGCTGTAGCCGCAATTCTTTATGCTGAGACTGGAAGTTTGTTACTGCAAGCCGCTTTTCAACAAGGTTTAATGAATGATGTAACCGTGCTTTTAACCGATGGAGTTTATTCTGAAGATTTTACCGAACAAGTAGGAAAAAAAGCTGATGGTACGTCTATTATTGCTGGAGCTTTAGGCACTGTACCGGGGGCTGATGGTCAAGCCCTAGAAGCCTTGACAACTCTTTGGAGAGATTCTACTAATAGTGATTTAACGGCTTTTGTTCCCCATACATGGGATGCCACAGTTTTGTTAATGTTGGCGGCACAAGCGGCAGGGAACAACTCTGGAGAAGCTATCAGAACTACTATTAGGGATGTTTCTGGTGGTGATGGTGTAGAAGTAACTGATCCTTGTGAGGCAATGGAGTTGATTCGTCAAGGGGAAACTATTAATTATCAGGGAGCTAGTGGTAATGTTGATATTGATGAAAATGGAGATGTTGTAGGGGTTTATGATGTTTGGACGGTAAACCCTGATGGTAGCCTATCTGTGATTGATAATATTGCACCTATTATTGATTAAATGTTAAAGGCAAAGTGTCTGGTGGTGGAGGACGTAGCATACTACGTCCGTACAGGTATTAGGTTAAAGAATTCACTCAAACCTGCTCAAATCCAATATTCTCATATCGAACTGAGGTTACGTTGGGCTTCTTGTCGAAAATACGATAAAAAATAATGTCAACAAGAAAATTTATCGATAAGGTATTTTTTTGTATTATCTGGATCCATGGGCTTAGAAAATAGATAGCCTTGACCTAATTGACATCCTAAACTTATAAGTTTGTCTAATTGGGTTTGGGTTTCTATGCCCTCTGCAACAACTTCTAAGCCTAAATCCTGTGCCAAGTCAAAAATTGCCCGAACAATCCTTGATTTGGTTTTATTTTGATCAATATCGCAGATAAATGACTGATCTAATTTTAATCCATTGATTGGTAAATTATGAAGATAACTTAGGCTCGAATAACCTGTACCAAAATCGTCTATCCATAGTTTCAAGTTGCGATCGCACATTTGTCGCAAACGAAAAACAGCAGAAGCATCATGTAAAATAGAACAACTTTCTGTAATTTCTAACTTAATAAAATTAGGATCAACTTTTGTTTCCTCAATAGTGTGATCAATTTTTTCAATAAAATCATCACCATTAAACTCTTGAGAAGACAAATTAACGCTAATAAAAATTGATTTGTGAGGAAAAAGCTTATGCCATTCTACCCACTGCAAACAAACTTGTTTAAACATCCAAAAACCAATGGGAATAATTAAACCTGTTTGCTCAGCCAAAGGGATAAATTCGTTGGGAGAAATTAAGCCTTTTTTTTTGTGATTCCAACGAATTAAACTTTCAAAACCAATTAATTCCTGACTATTAATATTAATAATAGGTTGATAAAAAGGGGTAAATTCTTCTAAATTTATTGCGTGTCTCAAATCATTTTCTAACTGTAACTCCGCTAAGGCTTCATTGTGCATTTCTGCTTGAAAAACTTGATAGTATCCTCTCCTACTTGATTTTGCTTTATACAAAGCCGTATCAGCATATTGAATTACTTGGGCGGGGGTAGTTTTGTGTAAATCTTGTTCTCTTAAATTACTACTAGAAAATATGCCTATGCTAATACCAGAAAATAATCTGTGTTGTTGAATAAAAAAAGGAGATTTAAAAGCATGATTAATTTTTTCTGCTAACTTAATTAATTCCTTGATACTTTTAATACTAGGACAAAGAATAGTAAATTCATCTCCTCCTAATCTAGCAATAACTTCATCCTTATTCATACAGCTTTTAAGCCGTTTAGCTATTTCAATTAATAATAAATCTCCCACACTATGCCCTAGACTATCATTAACAATCTTAAAGCGATCGCAATCTAAAAACAATAGTCCAAACTCAGAATCTTGTCTATTATTTTGTTTTAATTTATCAATAGTATCCGCCAACTTTTGTAAGAAAAAAGTACGATTAGGTAATTGAGTTAAATAGTCATAAAATGCCTGATATTGTAATTTAGCCTGAGCTTCCTTATACTTAGTAATATCCTCTACAGTACCCTCATAATAGAGTAAATTACCATTTGTATCCCTAACTGCCCTAGCATTTTCCGAAATCCAAATTATCTTACCATCTCGACGATAAACTTGAGATTCAAAATTAGTAATCACATCATTATTGTCCAAATAATTCACAAATTCTTGGCGACGTTTTGCCTTTACATACAAAGAAAAATGAAGATTATTTAAACTAGCTTTTAATTGAGTAGGAGTATCGTAACCATACATTTTGGCTAAGGCTTGATTTGCATTCAGATAATAACCATTGGGAGTAGTTTGAAAAATACCTTCTATGGCATTATCAAAAATATTACGATATTTTTTTTCAGCTTCTAACAAAGCTTCCTCCATCTGTTTAAGACTACTAATATCTGTCAAAAAACCTTCAATTCCTAAAATATTTCCATCATCATCATAAACCCCCTCTCCTTTCTCCCAAATCCATTTTTCTCGATTATCCTTAGTCAAAATACGATATTCAAGGGTGTAAGGTTGATTATTATTAATAGCGTATTGAATCGTACTAATTACCCTTTGTAAGTCGAAAGGATGAGTAATTTGGGCTAAATTCATATTCTTATCTTTGATTAACTCTGACGGTGAATAACTGGTTAGTTTTTCACAAGCATCACTAATATAGTCTTCTGCCCATCGGTGATTATAACTAATACGGAAAAACACCCCCGCAGTGGAATTAATTAAACTACTTAATTGTCTCTGACTTTCTTGTAAATCTAACTCAATTTGTTTGTGTTTAAAAATATGTCCTAATTGATAAGCTACGGTTTCTACTAGGGATGATAGACTAGGATCTGGTAATATAGGTTGACGAAAAAAGAAAACCAAAATAGCCACTACTTCATCATTGGCAATAATTGGCACTCCAAAACCAGATTGTAAGCCACATTGTTTGGCAAGAAAATGACGAATAAACTTGTCATTATCACCCAACTTATTCATCCACGCAATTTCTTTTGTTTCCCAAACCTTCCCCGGCAAGCCAATCCCTTTTTCAAATGAAATATCGTAGCTTTTAGCTTTAAATTCCCCAAGGGAAAGAGAATTGTTTTTTGTTTTATCTTTACTTTTAGAAAACCATGCTGTACTATAATTTAATCTGTTCTGAATATTGTCCGGTAGCCATGCTTCTCCAAATTCTAAATTAGTCGCTTCACAGACTTGTTGAAGGGTAAAAAATAAAGCCGTTTCAAAATTTTGAGAGCTAGTAATGGTTTGAGAAAGATTTAATAAAAGATATTTCTCTTGTTCCATTCTTTTTTTTTCGCTAATATCAAGGATAATCCCTTCTAAATAAAGAATATTTTCTTTTGATGGGTCATAAATTGCCTCTCCTTGTTCCCAAACCCACTTTATTTCTCCACAACGGTGTATAATACGATATTCTATCTTGTAGGGACGACTAGATGCGATCGCACTTTGCACTTCATCCCAAACCAATTGACGATCATCGGGATAAATAATTTCACTAAGACAAATCTGATTTAATATAAAATCACTTACTTGATACCCTGTCAGTTTATAACAATCAGCACTAATATATTCTGTTTTCCTGCCATCATCATTTTGAAAACGATAGAGAATACAAGGTAAATTTTCTAATAAAGAAGATATTTTACTTAATTCTTCAGCTATAGCAGGAGTTAAATTAGATTGTACCTGATTAAAAATAGCAACAATCATTTGATTATTATCATAGTCAATCAAGTGGAGAGATAAATTATAAATATCTTTTCTTAGATTAAAATCATCTATATTTTTAAATTTTTTTTGATTATTTATTTGAGGAATTAAAAGTATTTTGTCAGACTTTAAACTGGGAAAAACATTTTTGAGTTGATAAGGTTTAATAAAATAATCAAGGTATTGCTTATGAATTACACTTTGAGGAGTTACGCTAAATTTTTCGCAAAAAAAGGAATTAACACAAATAATTTTTTTAGTACCAGTAGTAACTATAGCAATGGGAGTATCAACTTCGTCCACCAAAAAATTAGACATATTCGATGTATTTTTCCTAAACTTAATTTTTTGTGAAATCTGATTACTAAAACTATTACTATCAAAATCTAGGTCAAATATTTTGTCTGTCACAACTTTTTTATTTTTCTCTTAATTAACTTTTTTAACTTTTGTTTTGTAAATATTTATCTATAGCGTTTATCTAAATAATAAGGCACATCTTTTTCCCAACAGCAATGGCTTTAACTCTACTTTTTGTACCTCATAAACATAGCAATTACTATATGTATTTTTTATTTATATTAATAATAATGAATGATTCTAATAACCATCTATTGCAATTGTTGAGATATGTTTTACTTTAATAGTATTAGAGATTTACTTTAATTTTAGTAATCTTGAACACATTTTTTTTTGCACAGCTTAGTAAAACAGTTTAGCTAAAAATTAGCCATTGAGGTAATTTCAAGATTGATATTAACCAAAATATGAGAGTAAACTTTAATGTTTTGTCTTTTTAAAATAAATCAAAAAATGTGCAAATAAATATTATTAAAAATTAATCTTCTTTGAGATAAAAATAGACTTTATTGAACAAAACAAGCAAATCTATTTTCATAGAATTCAATATAATTTGTCTTAACCATAACCTAATTTTTAAAATCATCAAGATTATATCAATATAGAGGAATGTTGACAACTAATTCAAAATTTTTAAAATTTATATAGAGGGAAATGGAGAAATTAATTCGTCTGGATCTAAAATAAAAACAGTAAGATTATTTTCTTGCTCATCATCAATTACTGTCACATGGGAAGCTATTTTAAGAGTATCTGCTTGACGATAGGAAGGGGGTAAAGTACGAATATTGTCTAAGGAAATATCAACTAAACTAGGGGTATTATTGATGATAATGCCAAATTTTTCGTCAGCACTATTTTGAGCGAGAAGTAAATATTTTTTATCCTCCTGAGTAAACGGCTGAGGAATATCAAACAAACGCTTGTGTAAGTCAATCACAGTAATTTCTTTACCTTCTACGTTAACCATTCCGTATTGATTTAAACCGCTACTATAAACTTTTGATAGGTTTACTACTTTTTGTACTACGTCTATGTGCAAAGCCCCATTGAGACTACCAATGGGAAAAACTAATAACTTAATTTTTTCTGTGGTTGATACTGATTGTTTTGAGCCTAAATTACCGAGATTCATAAATTATTTTTACTTCGATTGTTCTTAAATATTTTTATAAACAACCGCTCCATCTGTTTCTCTATTGTAACCATAAATCAGTTGTTCTTTTTCTAATTTTAGTAATGTCTCTTTAATGGAGGTAAGGGGAAATTCTGTGGCAATAACAATGTCGGAAACCGTCATTTCCCCTTCTTTTTTTAAGTTTTTTAAAATTATTAATTCTAAATTTTGTCCTTGATTCGATTTATGAGTCGGTATTTCTGATTTTACTGGCTCTGGGAAAGATACTCCGTTAGGGTGCATGGCTAATTTTTCTCTTGCTCTTCTAACGAAAATTATATTTTCAATAGTTACTCCAATAACAAAGAATCCTAATAATGATTCTCCATCCACATCTTTGTCCGCAAAATCAATTAAGGACATTAAAGCGAAAAAACTAATTATTGCTACCCAATATCTTCTTGTGTAAACATATCCAAACGGGGCAAACAGTAATGTTAAAATTCCTGTTACAAATATATTTTTCTTGGCTCTTTTTTCGAGTTCAAATAGTTTGTTTTTTTTCTGGTCAGACATCTCTAACCCCCCAATATAATGTTAAATTTATTCTAGCATTCTATGCCAATTTTTATAATTATAGAGTTTTGACAAAGTTTTTAGCAATGAGATAAAGTCCCTGCATTTATCTTTAATGGGTTAGACTGTAGGTTATTTATTATGTAAATTTTTATGTTGTTTTTTTGCTATTGTTAAAGTTATATAGTACGCTAAAATTGCAAAAATTGAGCCAATGAAAAAAGAGCCTATTAATAGAGTTAAGGTAATTTCTTTCCCTGAATCTGTTAAGTTTTCCCATGAATCGGGATTAAAGTCTGTTAGATAATCAAAGTTTATGTTGAATAAGTTACTCAATATAAAATTACCTATTTGAAAGTTAAATAAAAATATAGGAATATAAGTAAAAGGGTTGCTAATCCAAGTACCCATCATGGCGGCTATTTTATTCCCTTTAAAAAGAATTGCAAAGACTAATGCGGCTATCATTTGTATTCCGAAGAATGGGAAACAGCCAGTAAAAACACCGATCGCAAATCCTCGTGCGATCGCCTTTGGTTCTTCTTGTAAACTTTGAATACGTCGAAGATAATATTTATAATAACGTTTTAATAAAGGGGACTTTTTTTTATTTTTACGAATGTGTGGATCTGATATTTTATTTTTAGAAGATGTTGTGTGATTATTGACCATTAAGCCATTATGGTAAGGTTATTTAAGAAAGCATAAAAAAAGGGAAAAATATGTCTCATTAAAATTCAGATTTTCCCTAGAGACAACACCAAAATTATAACAATTGGTTATCGTTTCTTCTTAAAAGTTAAATTAAACTTAACTTACTCAACTCAACTAATTCGGGATACTTTTTTAGTTATGAATAATTCTCAAATTCCTTTATTTCCTCCTCGTAGTATAGAAGAATTAGTTACGGACATTGATATTTTAACAGAGGAAATTCAAGAGCTATATTGTCAAGATCAAATCCCTTGGATTATAGGATACAGTGGCGGGAAAGATAGTTCCTGCATTTTACAACTAATTTGGAGTGCGATCGCACTTCTTCCTCCAAAAAAACGCAAAAAAACCATTCACGTAATAACCAACGATACCCTCGTGGAAAATCCCATCGTTGCCCATTGGGTAAAAGGATGCTTGAAAAAAATAAACAAATCAGCCCAAGAGCAGAAAATGCCCTTTATTGCTCACCTTACCCATCCCGCAACTAAAGACACATTTTGGTCTTGTTTAATCGGTAAAGGTTATCCTGCACCCCGGAGAGGATTTAGATGGTGTACCGAAAGAATGAAAATTCAACCAGCAGAGCAATTTATTAGAGAAACCGTACGCACCCACGGAGAAACAGTGTTAGTTTTAGGCACCAGAAAAGCCGAAAGCATCACCCGTGCTAAAAATATGGAAAAACACGCCCAAAAAAGTAGATTAAGGGAAAGATTAAACACCAACTCTCGCCTACCAAACTCCTATGTTTATAGTCCCATAGAAGACTGGCGCACCGATGAAGTTTGGCTTTACCTTCTACAGTGGCAAAACCCTTGGGGAGGAGATAATCAAGACTTATTTTCCATGTATCGGGGAGCAACGGCAGACAACGAATGCCCCTTAGTGGTAGATACCTCAACCCCTAGCTGTGGTGATTCTCGGTTTGGTTGTTGGGTGTGTACCATGGTTAGCAAAGATAAATCCATGGAAGCAATGATTCAAAATGATCAAGAAAAAGAATGGTTACAACCTCTGTTAGATATTCGAGATGAGTTAGATATAAAAGATGATCGAGATAAACGTGATTTTCGACGTATCTATGGCAAGGTAGAACTGTTCGAGCGTAATATTGACGGGGAAACTTCTGTTCAAAATATACCCGGTCCTTACCTCAAAAAATGGCGAGAATATTGGTTAAAAAAAGTATTACAAGCTCAAGTTGATTTGCAACACAACGCACCCCCAGAATATCAAAATATTGAATTGATTACCGTCGAAGAATTAAGCGAAATTCGCCGTATTTGGTTGGAGGAAAAACATGAATTTGAAGATACCTTGCCTACTATTTATCAACAGGTTACAGGAAAAGAATTTATTGACCCTCGTCTTGGTGCAGGAAATAACCTCTTAGGTACACAAGAATGGCAAACCCTAGAAGAATTATGCGATGATGATACCATGCACCTAGAATTAATGGCGAGATTGTTGGATACCGAACGACAATACCTGACCAAAGTTCGTCGTATAGGTATTTATCAAGCCTTGGAAAAGTGCTTTGAAAGTAGTTCTCGTTCCCCAGAAGATGCGATCGCCAATGCAGAGTACATTAGGGAAGTTAAAAATGCCGCTAAACAAGGTGATGTCAAAGAATTGCAACAGAAATTAACATGGGGAAAAATGAAATTTACCCAGAAAAATGATTTGTAGATCATTCTATCCCGTAGCTAAAATACTTTTTCCACAAAACCGAACTATATAATAGATAAAACGTAACTAATAAATAAAAGTAATATATGTCCCCAACAGTCTTAATATCCAAAGAAATACCCAATTTATCATATAAACCGAAAAGCGATCGCTTCGACATCTCATGGCAACAACCATTATCCACCCTTCTCGGTTTAGGTAGGGCATCAGGGGCAGATTTTGTCGAATTTTTCTTAGAAAAAGTAAACTATATCAGTTGTTTAGCCGAAGATGACATTATTAGTAGTATTACCCCTAGACTATCTACAGGAGCAGGAGTAAGAGTATTTAGAGGAAAAGCCGACTGTTACGTCAGTACAAACGATTTAACCTTCAATGGTTTAAAACAAGCCCTAGAAAAAGCTCTCTCAATTTTAGGTTTAAATATTCCCCAAGGTTCAGCATTTATTCCCGAAATCAATCTCGAAATGTTTAGGGATTACGCCACCATTAAAAATAAAGACGTTTGGTTGAATAGTTGCAGTAATATGCAAGAAATGGGAGACATACTATTAAGTGCCAACCATACCCTCAATAAAAAAGCAAGTCATGTGCGATCGCGCAGAGCCGCCTACTTCAGAGACTGGCAAGAAGTCCTTATTGCCTCTAGTGATGGCACCTTCGCCCGGGACATCAGATTAACCCAATCCGTAGGCTACAACCTACTATGTGCAGACGGACAAAATCGCTCATCCATCGGCAAAAGAGACGGAGACACCAGCAACCCCGACTTTCTTAGAAAATGGAACTATCAAAACGTAGCCGAAGAAGTCGCCGAATCCGCAGGAAAAATGCTCTACGCCGATTATGTAGAATCTGGACAATACCCAGTCATCATGGCAAATCAATTCGGAGGCGTTATCTTCCATGAAGCCTGTGGACACCTTCTCGAAACCACCCAAATAGAAAGAAAAAGCACCCCCTTCATCGATAAAAAAGGCGAAAAAATCGCCCACGAAAACCTCACAGCTTGGGACGAAGGACTATCCGAAAACGCCTTTGGCACCATCGACATGGATGACGAAGGAATGCCCCCCCAACGTACCCTCCTCATAGAAAATGGCATCCTCAAAAACTTTATCGCTGATAGAGCAGGATCAATACGTACAGGACATTCGCGCACAGGTAGCGGTAGAAGAAGCAGTTACAGTTACGCCGCCGCCTCCCGTATGCGCAACACCTACATAGCCCCAGGGAAATACACCTTAGATCAAGTGTTCGCCTCCGTTGATAAAGGTATATACTGCAAAAAAATGGGGGGAGGAAGTGTAGGACCTACCGGAGAATTTAACTTTGGTGTCGATGAAGCCTACCTCATCGAAAAAGGAAAAATTACCAAACCCCTCAAAGGTGCAACCCTCATCGGAGAAGCAAAAGAAATCATGAAAAAAATCTCCATGTCATCCCAAGACTTAGGACTAGCCGCTGGATTTTGTGGCTCAGTAAGTGGTAGCATCTATGTAACCGTAGGACAACCTCACATTAAAGTAGATTCTATTACCGTAGGCGGAAGATAAACTTGAATTAAAAACGCACAATTACATTTATTAGATTCCCCATTATCAAAAACAATGGGGGATTCTTACGGTTTAGCCCCCTATAAATCCTCCAATACCGGGGGCTTTTTATTGTAAAAATGCCACAGAGTTTATGCCCTAGTACGATATATTTACCACGAAAACCCAAATAAAAACCCCTCAATGAGCCTTAATAAACTGAAAATAAAA
>PXEJ01000344.1 GCA_003566215.1 Cyanobacteria bacterium T3Sed10_376R1m
CCGGATTCCGGATAGAGCGAGAAGATGTCACCATCGCGGGCACTTTCGCGGTAGAAGATAATAGCACCGTGTCCACCGAGGAGGATATTGTTGCCGCTAACACCATCCAGATAGTTGCTGCCGCCACCGCCGATGAGGATGCTGCTACCAAGGTTACCGATCAAGACGTCGTCGCCACTGCCTTCAGGGAAGACCGAATGCACCATCGACAACTTGTTGAAGGCGTTGCGCTCGAAGAAGACCATGTCACCGGCAAGGATGCTATTGCCGGGTCCGGCAGTGATGTAGTTATTACCGGGGCCGCCGGAAATCAGGTTGGCACCGGTACCGCCGTCAATCCAGTTGTTACCACCAAAATGTGGATCGGTTGCCATCGCATTGGCGAAAAGCAGTCGCTCGGCTGGTAACGTAACATCCACCGAGACATTACGGAAGGAAGTGTAGTCGATCAAGGCCCAGCCGCCAAAGATCAAGTCGCGGCCGTCATCCATCGTGCCGCCATAGATGATGTCATCACCATTACCGCCTATGATGACATCGTTGCCCATATTGCCGAACAGATCGATCAAATCGTTGCCGCCATAGGAGGGATCTTTGGAGCGAATCCGCAAGATGGTGTCGTTGGCGTCGCGCTCAATGTAAGCGCCATCACCCATCAGGTGATCGTCGCCGCGACCACCACTGATCACATCACCACCACGGCGAAGGATAACCGAGCCACTCGTGTCGGCAGCGTTCATGGTCGGCAGATCCATTCCAACCCAGTTAAGGGCACCCAGCGTGACGGTATCACCGTCAACCGCGAGCACACCATAGAGGCCGTCATTCGCGGTGCCGTTGGTAAATTCAAAATAGGCCACCTGATCCTCCACCAGGCCGTGTGCACTGATGGTGACCTGAAGTTGGCCATTGGCGACGGTGTAGGAGCCGAGGAGATTCGGGACGCTGCTATCGTCGTTGCCACCGCTGCCGCCGATAATGATATCATTGGCCGGACCACCAATTAGAATATCGCTGCCGCCCCACTGGGGGTGCTGGGTCCAGATGTCGTTGGCGTAGGCGGTGCCATCAGCCCTGACAACGACGGCATTATCACCGATAATGGTTTGTCCGAGGTTTTCCCAGCCACCATGGATGATATCATCGCCAGTTCCACCGATCAGAATGTTCTGTCCGCGGCTGGCTTCCGGTCGCAGTCCTTCAGCAACGTTGATCCGGTCATTGCTGCCCCATTGCTCGAAGATGGTTTCGATGCGCAGCACAGAGCGGTCCGCACCGCGCTGGATGTAAGCATTGGTGCCGACGATGATATCATTTCCGCGATTCCCCTGCAGGAAGTTACCGAGATTCTCAGTATTTGCTGTGCTGAAGTCATGCATCGACCCGCCGACGATGATGTCGTCGTTACGACCGCCGAAGATCGTATCCTGGCCACCGTTGGCAGGATCTGTTGACCATAGGTGACGGGAATGGAATGGGGTCAGGCTGCGTGGCTGGCGTCCGGCCTGGGTGTCGCTGTTCTTCGACCAGCTGCCGTCTCCGTTACGCACCAACGGCACCGGCGATGAGAGATTGAATGTCGTCGGAACGAGGATTTCAAAGACAGCCACGGCGTTGTCGCCAAAGAGCACATTCTTCCCGGCAGTGCCACCGGTAATGGTGTCGTCACCCACCCCACCGAAGATGTAATTCAGTCCGTTACTGCCACCATCAATCACATCGTTGCCGCCATAGACATCGTTGACCTTGGTTTCCATCACCCGCACCACCAAGCCACTGTCGCGGAACAAGCGTCCATGGTCACCGATAATATGATCGTTGCCGGAGCCACCGCGAATGGTGTCGTTGCCACCGCCGCCCAAGATCCAATTGGTGCCTCCGCTGGTGCGAATATCGTCATTGCCATGGGCGTCATCAAACAGGGTCAGCACATCGTAGAAATTGTCGTAGTTAAAGCCGTCAGCGGTGTAAGCAAAGCCGCGACCCACCACACCATGATCGCCCAGAATGATGTCGTTGCCAGAGCCGGTGGAAATGGTATTGGAGCCTTCACCACCAAGGATCACATTGTTGCCGCTGGGTGCATGGATCGTATTATTACCGCCATGATCGGTGGCGCGGACAAATCCGCTGCCGTTGAAGACCTCGCCGGAAACAATGCCGCTAACTAGACCATCGCTGAACATCACCCGGCCTTGGTCACCGATGATGATATCGTTACCCGCACCGGCGTGAATGGTGTCGCCGCCGAAGCCGCCGATAATGATGTCGTTGCCCGAGCCCGTGGTGATGCTGTCTACGCCCCCGTGTTGCGGCGCGATGGACGCGAGCCATACCGGCACCGGATTCGCATCAGCCAGCGAGTTAGCGGACATTTCAATATGCGCATGATCACCAAAGACGATGTTGTCGCCGCCACTGATGGTGATCGTATCGTCCGCAAAACCACCGACGACAATATCATTGCCCGATCCGGCACTCAGGGTGTTGTTGCCACCGCGACCGGTATCAATGGATTGCATGACCACGGTGGTGCCGTCCAAATAGATATCGGCACTGTCACCGAAGATGACATTATTGTTTTGTCCACCGTCAATGATATCGTTGCCGTCACCGCCGATAATAATGGAGCGACCGCTACCGCCGTGCGCCTGATCGTTGCCCGCATAGACATCATCAACCAAGCTAGTGGCACGATACGGAGTCAGCTCGCTGTCGCGCAAAACGGAGCCGTTATCGAGCAAGATCAGGCTGAAGGTGTCACCCGCAAAAACTTGGTCATCGCCGGAACCGGCAATCACCACATTGTGACCACCGCCAGTGTGAATCACATCGTCGCCGCCGAACTGAGTGTCGCTGCTAATCACACTGAATACGCCATCGCGAATGCCAATGCTACCGTTGTCGCCGATGATGGTGTCGTTGCCGGGGCCACCAGTGATGTGATCATTACCGCGTCCACCGATAACCGAATTGTGGCCGCCGCCGACAGAGATGGTGTTGTTACCTCCCAGCGAGGGGTCAGTGGACTGCATGTATTGGATGTCGCCGGGGCCGGTGCGCTCAATGCGCCCGGAGTTGCCGATGATAAAGTCGTCGCCGCTGCCGCCGGTGATTTGGTCGTTCCCAAAGCCACCGAAGAGGATATCGGTGCCGGAACCACCATAGATGCGGTCATTCCCGCCCGTGCCGGGGTCGGTGGTCCATGCATTCCACTCATCCGGGGAGCCATCGTCCAATACCGCGACCCCGTGGTCACCAAACAAGACGTTGTGACCGGCATTGGCGTGAATGGTATCATCGCCGATGCCACCAAAGAGGAGGTCGTTGCCATCACCACCGTGGATCGTGTCGTTGCCACCAATGCCCGGCTCAATCGTCCAGGCGCGCACAACGGCACCATCGACCAGTGTGGCCGCACCCAAGTCACCAAAGATCACATCGCCGCCGCTGCCAGCGGTAAGAGTGTCATCGCCGGCACCACCAACAATCAAATTGCTGCCGCCG
>PXEJ01000361.1 GCA_003566215.1 Cyanobacteria bacterium T3Sed10_376R1m
AATCCTAAACCTACCATTAAATGAAAAGAAAAACAAGGAAGAAGCGTAAATAAAAAGTTTGTGCAACGAGGAGCAATCTGTATGTAAAACGCTCAATATTTACAAAACTTAACACCATTTTCTGATTTCACAGTTATCTCTGCTCGAACCCAAAATTGTTTTAACTGTAAAAGTTTTAGCTTATCTTGCATTATTTTGCACTTATCTAAGCTTTACCCCTAAATGTGCTTTTTTTGTCTATAGCAATTCCTCTGTTGATGAGGTACGCAAATCTGAGTCAAAGCCATTGCTATTAAGAAATAGGTGTACCTTACTATTTAGATAAACGCTATAATTAATTGTAGTATTAAAAACATAAGTATTAACAATGTTTTTAATGGATCGATAGTTTGATTAAAAAACAGCTTGTAAAATCGCAATTATGTATTTTTTTTAACGTAGTCTGAGTAAAGAATGACTTCATCGAATTAACGAAAAGCCACTATATTTGAAAAGATAAAATAACAAAATATATGATGATTAAACTAATTTTCACCTTAGCAACTTTAGGCTTAACTTTTGGTAATAATGTAATTTATGCACAAAATCAATTTGAACAAAAATTACGGGATAAAAGTTACAATTTTTGCAGAAGCAAAGGTTACTCTAGTACCGATGCCTACATGGAAACACAAGAACTAAATATCGCCATTTGTACACTTCCTACTAGAAAATATGATGCATTAATAGATGTTTGTTATGTTCCTTCTAATTTTTTTATGTTCATTCAGGTAAAACGCTATAATCGGCATTCAATTATTACTACTAATAGAGTATACAATAATCAATATTATCCTAACAGTATTTATACTTTTAGGGCAACACATAATGGTCTCAACTATCAATTACAAACTAGTGGAGGTTCAAATAACTATGATCCAGAGAATTTTAGAAAACACTTTACTTCTTTTTCTATAATCGCAAACAATAATATTATTTACCAGCAAAGAGTTAATTACTATTTTGGAGATATTGGTATGGGTTGTTAATAAATAACATCATTTAAAAACAGAGTCACTTTATCAGAATTGATGAACTAGAATTGTCAGAAAAAAAATCCCAAATTAGTGTGGTTAAAAGGAGTAGAATTTCCCATACTATTCCATCGACAAATCTTTACAAATAAGGATAATAGCACAGGGATTCTTTATCTAGCCTGTAGTGATTTAGACTGTAATGAAACTGAAATAGAAACAATCTACCAAAAACGGTGGAAAGTAGAAGTTTTTCACAAAACCTTAAAATCTAATACAAAATTCACCGACAAAATGTGTTCGCACTAAGTGTAACCATATTTTCATGTCAATATATGCAGCATTTCAATTGGAATGCTTAAAAATTAAACACGAATCATTTTGCCCTGAGAAGTCGTATCTACATTAAAGCTCTTCAAGAAGCCATAAATGAACTACAACGACTCAAGGCTGCGTAACATCAGTTAATAGTAAGAAACAATGGAAAGTGGCAAAAGAGGGATAATCCGACGTTGAAATAAATTCAAAGCATTATTTTTTGGTAGCCTAAAAAACTTATAGCTTCGTAGAAATAACAATACAATTGCTTTAACCCGAACTGATTTTAGAATAATGATTCTATCAAGCGAACATGATTAGATAATGCAAGATTTTCATCAAGCCGAAACACTCTGGAATTTTCATTTCTAAAATATTCAGCTAGAGAACCATCATTCTTGATTACTTCACGGATTTCATCTAGTCTATAAGAACCGCCTAGTCGATTAGTAGTTGACAATAATTGATTAGGAGAACTATGAGCTGCATTGGGATCAACAGCTGGTATGATTTCTATGGTTTTTTGTGCTTGTTGAGCGTACATCGCATCACTAGCTATAGTTCTGGTACTAACAGGAAAAGATTCATTAGTGAAAATTGCTAATGTCGATGTGTTAGGAGATAATTGATTTAAGGATGGAGGACTATATCTTATAAGTCGGAGGTTAGCTTGATCCAGCAATATTATACTGTTAACAGTAAAGTTATAACGTTGATATAAGATTCGGGCGGCTTCAACAGAGACATAAGCTCCTAAGCTATGACCTACTAAATCTACTTCCTCGGGTTTTAAACCACTTTCGAGAATCCTTAATGCAAGAGCTTCTGCAACAATGGGGATTCTTGAAGCTGCAAGACCTAGATTTAGTCCAGTTTGGGATCCTTGTCCCCAATCCACCATAACACCTTGCTGAACAGAGCTGGCATTCCCCATTGTTTTAGCAAAAAATGCACTATTAGGTGAATTATGGTCACTGTTCCATCCATGAGTATAAAAGGTTGTTTGTAGTCTTGGATTTATTTGCTCCTCAAGAAGATTAACTCCACCACCACGAAAACGACCACAGTCATTACACTCATAACGTGCTATACCTACTGCGAAGCTACGACCATCAGAAGCTGTAACCTGACGATACCTCTCAAAATTTCGTTCATTAGATAATTTCCATAAACTTACTCCTTGCCAAGCACGCCAATTATTAGGAAGGAAAAATGCTTCTCGTTTCTCTTGGTTTGCTCGATTGTTCATAATTTCCCGTTCCCAAACAGTTTCATTACGTGTAAGTTCACGTCTAAATGGCGTTTGGCGAATTAGATCAAAGGTGCCACACCCTTCTGGGGTGACACTACCACTAATACTATTATCATTAAAAGAAATTTTTCCATTTAAATTTACTGTCCTATAGTTACTTGGGCGAAGAAGCCATTGGGTTCCATTGAGTATAAGTTGGTCTGAATTTTGCAATCTTCCTTCCATTTCAAAGGAGCCAGTTGGTACTCCTCTGTTTTGAGGATGAGCTGAAAAATTGAATATTGCATAAATATTATTTTCATTAATAGCTCTAATATCAAGACGGAGCTTAGTCAATCCTTGACGACAATAATAATGTCCTTCCCACGTGCCTGTTAGAAACTCTAATTTTTCAGCAGAGTTTAACCTTTGTGCCATCAGTGTTTCTTCACCTGCATCAAAATATTGTGGATTTGACCATGCTGTGTGAGAGATAAGACTAGGAAATAAACTTAATGGGATTAACAAAAATAATATCTTTTTCATTTTTATTCTGTTTAGAGTACTAATTACTTTAATATGGAAAGTTTTGCGAGTACCAAGACGATGAGTCGAATTGTTATGCTACATCACAGAATAATTACACTCACCTTCCACCATTTATGTATCTTGTCTTTACATTATCCAAATTATTTGAAAGAGAAGACGTATTTGCAAAAGGTTCATCCCTAAAATGGCTGATTTTATGAAAGTATTCGTAATAAATATTAATATCAGATAATATTCTATAAAGTAGCTAGAATATTTAATGAATTACTCTTGTAAATAATATGAAAAACTGATTTATTAATAGAATATTAAACAGTGAGCAAAATCAGCTTTAGAATATTTCTTACAGCTTTGATTATTACTGTGAACGTTGAAGGGCTGGATTCGCTTGTA
>PXEJ01000426.1 GCA_003566215.1 Cyanobacteria bacterium T3Sed10_376R1m
CCATAATAGCATAAGAACTCCATTCAGCATTTTTACGGATAAGCATAGCGCCAACATCTAAGCCTGTAATAATAGGCGCATGGTTTTTTAAAACACCCATTTCACCTGTTTCAGTGGGTAAAATAATCTCTTCGGCCTCACCATTCCAAAACGGACGTTGAGGTGTTAAAATTGAAATTTGTAAGCTCATTTTTAAATAAAAATAAAACAGATTAAAGAATGCGTTTGATTTTTTGTTATAATATTTTATAATAGAAATGCTTGTTCAAAATTTAGTTCAGAATCAGAACAGAATGCATTCAAACTCGAACGAATCAATGATTGTTTTTTGATTTTATTATTTTTTTTAGACAGATTTTACCCTCAATTTTTCAAGTCAAAATCTAGAGCATAATCCATATATAAAAATAATCGTTGCTAATATTTAATGAAGAATCGGATTCAGACTTTGTTTTTGCCTCCCAATAAAAAAAGTGCTGTATCTCTTATTTTTTTTTAAGTTAGGTGCAAAGTAACCCTGGTAAGGAGTGCTTGATTAGAAGCATATCTCGCCTTTTAGTTATCTAAAGGATAAGGATTCGTTTGATTACTAAGAGGGAGCTTTTCTAATGAAGGATTGTTTTTTTTATTAGCGTAGTCAGCCTATTAAGTGGAATCATAGTGGTTTGGAGGTTAGCAATAAAAAAGGACAGAAATAATTCAGCCGAGGCCATAAGGTTTTTTTGATAAAAAAAACCTCAATTCATTAAATAATAGAGAAAAATTGATTTCAAAACTGAACGTATTTTTTGTTTAAAAAAAATAAAAGAAAAGATTAAATCTTATTTTGTTTTTACAGAAGGATTTGATTCTGTAAAACGCGAAACATAAAAATTATTAACAACAACATGATATGTTGTATCTAAACCACTGTTTAATCGTTCACTTACACGTTTCATGATGCGAGAAATTACATATAAGTAAGCTTCTTTAAAAGCTTTTTGTTGATAGAATGAAAGCGTCTCTTCTTTAAATTCTTGTAATTTAGCAATTCGAATTTCATGTTGATTTACGACCGTATTAATTTCTTGTGTTGCACGAGAAATTCCCTCTTCACGAATTTCTTGTGCTTTTTTCTTAGCTAATTCTAATTGTGTGCGAGCTTGACTCAATCTTTGTTCCGCTTCTAGTGCGCGTTGAGTCGCTTCTTCTAAGTTATTTAGAATTGTTTTTCGACGATCTTCTAAAATAGCAGTAAAATTACTACCTACAAAAGAAATCACAATCGCAATAACTGCGGCTAAGTTAATAATATTTGTTTCAAAAATATTAGTATTAATACCGAAACCGTGACCTATTGGAAAAATAGTCATAATTAGAATAACAGAAAAATAAATTTATCTGACTTAATAAATAAAACCAAAACTAATATGCGGTTATCCCAATCCATTCTGTTTCGATCACCCTTTTTAAAAGGAACAATAACAGAGGTAAAGCCAAAAAGTTAGACCAGTTCTTGCCTTTTTCAAAACTTTTTTGGGGTAACCGACGAATGTATTTTATTGATTAAACCCGTTGTTTAATATTAAAAGGCTGATTTTAAAAATAAACGCTATTTATTGTTTTTATAAAAATAATAGATAACATTTATTTTATGGATGCTTTTCCGCCATTGGCGGACCCTTTATTTTTCAAAAGAAATGGGTCTTAGAATTTTAATTCCAAAGAATAAAATAAACAGCGAGTCTCGCAAGTTTGTTGGCCTTGGGCTCTCTCAACAAAAAGGGGAGATCGAAATTCAATTTGTTTTTTTAAATTGACTAGTTTTTTGATCCATTAAAGATAATGAAAAAATAAAATAAGTTATCATAAAAAAAGGGAAAAATTATGAGTTAATATTATCACAAAAAGTAAAGAAAAGATTTCTATAAAAGGAGGGAAACAATGAAAATTTTTCCGCCTCCAATGCTTTTTGATGTTAATATTAACTCATAACAAACTAATTTATTAACCTGCGAATGGGTTCGCAAATAAAAGAGCTAAAGCAACAACTAAACCATAAATTGTAAGTGATTCCATAAAAGCAAAACTTAATAAAAGAGCACCACGAATTTTACCTTCAGCTTCTGGTTGACGCGCAATCCCTTCAACAGCATAACCAGCAGCAGTCCCTTGACCAACACCTGGACCAATAGCAGCTAAACCAACAGCTAAACCAGCAGATACAACAGATGCAGCAGCAACGATAGGGTTCATTATTTTTCCTCCTGTAAAATTTTCAATAAAATTATAAAAACCAATTATAATTATAGGAATTATAAAAGTCCAAGTCTATTTTGAATTTTGACTTCTATCTATAAGCCGCGCAATATTTCTTCCCAGGGAGTGATTTTTCACGGTGTCGTTGTTTTTTAGAGTTATTATCGCAATCAGCCCTAAAAATGTGAAAAGTTCAAAGAGTTAAAGATAGTGCAAATCAATGAAAAATGAATTTGTTTAAAATTACTTTAAAAACAAAAAAGAGAAGGTTAGAAAGTTTGATTATTATGGAAAAAGTCTATAATTTATTAAAGAAAATTAAAAAAGAATTTCTATTTTCTGAAAGGTAGTTTTAGAGTTAATCACTTAATCAATCTTTTTTTTAGGAAAAATAAATTCTTAAAGTGCTAAATAAATTAGCTGAATAAAAACTTCAAATGCGAAATTCTCGTTACTTTCTTTCAGATTTTATAGAAATTCAGCGCAAGAGCTTTTTCGAACTTTTAGAAAATGGCATTATTGACGAATTTTCAAAACGAAACCCAATAACGTCTTTAAAAAAAGATGTTGAATTATATTTTTATCCTGAATATTATAAATTAACAGTTCCCGAGTATAGCCCTCGCCAAGCCATTTTAAAATGTAAAAGTTATACATCAAAATTATATATGCCCGTTCAATTAAGTTATAAAAAATCCAATGTGGTTCGATTAAAATGGGTTTACATTGGGAATTTACCATTAATGACAAAACGAGGTCATTTCATTTTAAATGGTGCAGCTAGAGTCATTGTGAATCAAATAATTAGAAGTCCTGGCATTTATTACCAAGAAAAATTACATGAAACCTTTAATGAAAAATGGAGTCGAAAAGCAGAAGTTAGTTATCAAAGATATTATGCAGACTTAATTTGTTTACGCGGGACATGGTTACGATTAGAAATTGATAAATCAAAAAATATTTGGGCCCAAACAAAAAAAGGTCCAAAGATACCAGTTTTTTGGTTTTTAATAGCAATGGGTTTAAGTGAACGAATTATTTTTAATTCAATATTAGAACCACATCGATTGGTTCAAAATTTGGATGAACGAAAAGAAAGTCAAACAAAGAAAAAAATCTATCGTTATGTAAAAAATCCGCCATCGGCTTGGCAGGAAATTTATTCGTTATTAGCTACTAAAAAAACATCGAATGCAAAAACTTTACCCTTTTTAGCAAAATCAGAAGAACAAGGTCGAAAATGGCTTTTTCAAAAATTTATGAACC
>PXEJ01000040.1 GCA_003566215.1 Cyanobacteria bacterium T3Sed10_376R1m
CAGTTTTGACGAGTATTAACCCCCGTCAATTAGCCTTTGACCTCAAAATTCCCCTAGAGTTGCCTGAATATGCTTTAAATAACGCCCTTATGGCTCAAGAGTCGGCCATGGATGGTGCGGTATGTTCTCCCCATGAGGTGGTAAAATTACGGGAGTTATGCGGAGATGATTTTTTGTTGGTATGCCCCGGAGTTCGTCCAACGTGGGCTTTGAAGGGTGATCAACAACGGGTGATGACTCCCCGTAGTGCGATCGCATCTGGAGCAGATTATCTAGTAATTGGACGTCCAATTACCCAAGCAGAAAACCCATCCCAAGCCTGGGCAAAAATTATCTCGGAGATTGAATAATAAAACTAAATAGTTGCTCATTTTTTAGTTGGTTATTATCATTACTATAGCTGTCCTAAATTGTGCAGCCTTATGAAGGGGCTAGGGAGAATCATATTCTCATGACATAGGATGGCTATATAACTTTGTTCTTCTAATAAACTTTAAAATATCATGTTTAGCCTCACAGATGCCTTTTTTGCTTTCGTTATCATTGGTATTTTGATTTTACTAGCTAGAATAATTAAACAAAAAGTTAACTGGATTCAGCAACTCTATTTACCCGAATCTGTAGTGGCTGGATTTTTAGCTCTTTTTTTTGGGGGAGAAATACTAGGGGCTATTATCTCCTCCTTTGGGGGAGACACATTAACACAAGGCTTATTTTCTGAAGCCATTCGCAACGTTTGGCGACAATCTCCCGGAGTATTTATTAACGTAGTATTTGCCGCCCTATTTTTAGGAGAATCTATCCCTAATCCTCGTCAAATTTGGAGAAAAGCCGCCCCTCAAGTTATTTTTGGTCAAACATTGGCTTGGGGACAATATGTCATCGGTATTAGTCTAACTCTTCTTGTGTTAGTGCCATTATTTGACATGAATCCTCTAGTAGGTAGTTTAATTGAAATAGCCTTTGAAGGTGGACATGGCACCGCTGCAGGAATGGAACAAACTTTCATTGATTTAGATTTTCCTGAAGGGAAAGATTTGGCATTAGGTTTAGCGACAGTGGGCATTGTCTCGGGAATTATTTCGGGAACTTTTTTAGCAAATTGGGGTAGGAAAAAAGGATATATCAAAACATTTGCAAAACAAAGTCAATCTCTTCGTGAACATGAAGGAATTTCCCCTCAAGAAATAAGAATAAATGAGGAAGAAATTACCTTAAAAAGGGCACAATTAACGGAAAACTTATTAATTGATCCCTTATCTCTTAATTTTGGTTTTGTTGGCTTAGCTGTGGCTATTGGTTGGTTAATTTTAGAAACTTTGAAATGGATTGAATCTATAACATGGGGAGTAGGTGGTTTTACAGTGATTGCTTATGTTCCTCTTTTTCCTATTGCTCTTATTGGGGGCATTATTGTACAACTTATTCTAAGAAAATTAGGTTTAGAAGCATTAATAATGCGTTCATTAATGAATAATATTGCAGGTTTAGCCCTTGATATTGTGGTTATTACAGCCCTTGCTTCTATTTCTTTACAAGTTTTAGGTGTTAATTTTATACCTTTTTTATTATTAGGATTTTTGGGAATAGCGTGGAATATTTTGGCTTTTGTTTTTCTTGCCCCTCGATTAATTCCTTCTTTTTGGTTTGAGCGTGGTATTTGTGATTTGGGACAATCAATGGGAGTTACTGCCACAGGTATTCTTTTATTAAGAATGGTTGATCCTGATAATAAATCTGGTGCTTTTGAAAGTTTTGCCTATAAACAATTATTTTTTGAACCTATTGTTGGTGGTGGTTTATTTACTGCCACTGCTCCAGTTTTAATTGCTCGATTTGGTTCAGTTTCTGTACTAATTTTAACTACTATTTTGTTATTTGTTTGGTTGATTTTGGGTTTTGTTTTGTTTGGAAAACAGTCTCAACTGGCAAGAATAAATGAGCAGTAAAATACATATCCCTCTTTTTACGAAGTTATAAAGTTTACAGACTAGGAGAAAATAATACTTTCAGTTTATCCCGAACTCAGGTTAAGCAAGTAGGGTCTGCTGAATAAATCAAAAACTACAAATATCAAGGGTTTAGGCATACTACAAGTATCAAAAAATATACAAAAGTAACTCTTTTTTTTACTGTCAAAAATGTCAAACCCTACTTAGTTAAGATTGCTATTTTATCTAGTAATTTATCATTTTCTTTTGGTTTACCTATAGAAATTCTTAAACCTCCTCCTGTGTGTCTAATGATGATTTGATCTAGTTTTAACTGATTCATTAATTGATCATGATTTTCAGCATTAGAATTATTTTTTAAACGCAGATAAATAAAGTTAGCAGAGCTTACCCATACTTGTAGTTTTTTATTCTGATTTAAGTTTTCATAAACTCTCTGTTTTTCAGTCATTATTTCTTGAACTGAGGGTAGTATTAATTCTCTATTTTTGAGGGCAGTTAATGCGGCTAGTTGAGAAAAAGTTGGTAGGTTGTAGGGTAAGCGAATTTTTTCCAATACGTTTATTATATTGTTAGGTGCGATCGCATATCCCACCCGATGAGCCGCCAAACGAAAAGCCTTAGAAAAAGTGCGTAAAATTAACCAATTCCGATGACTTGCTAATTCCTTCACTAAAGTATTTTGGCTAAACTCATAATAAGCCTCATCAATCACCACTAAAATATCATTAGGTAACTCTTTCAACCAATTAATTTCTCTAGATGTTAAACAATTAGCTGTCGGGGAATTAGGATGCACCACAAAAACTACCCGAATAGGTAAAGAATTAGGGTTATTAATAGCCTTGTTTGCCTCATCTAAATCAAGACTAAAATCCGATTCATGACGACTAACTCTAATTACGGGAATACCAAAAGTTTCCGCCAAAATTCCGTACATAGAAAAAGTTGGATTAGCAACCAAAATTGAACCCTGTTGATTAAGACAAGTAGCGATTAAAATAGAGCGAATCAACTCATCTGAACCATTACCCACCGAAATATTATCCACGGATATAAGATTATCCAAATTAGCCGACTCATTGACATATTCAGCAATAGTTTTTTTAAGCTCAAAATGTCCCCCATCAGGATAACGATTTGTTTCTATTTCCTGCTCATAAACAGAAGCTAACTTTGCCTTAATCTCAGAAGGTAAATCATACGGACTTTCATTAGCATCTAATCTAGTTAATAAATTAGTATTTTTACTAATAGGAGTAGGATGATAAGCATTTAAAGCCAGCAAGTCTTTGCGAATAAAAGATATTTTATTGTCAGTCATTATTGATAAAAATACTAACCATAACATTGACACCCACCATTATAATGAAGGGCGTTGCTGAATGAAGGTAGGATATTATAAAAAAGAAGAGTAGAGTTAAAGAAAAAAATGAAATGTCCAGAATGCGGTTCGGAACGGATAAATAAGACTAAATCCTGTTTAGATAGAATATCTATTTACTCGAAATCACTGGGGTTGATGATAGTTATTGGTTTAC
>PXEJ01000249.1 GCA_003566215.1 Cyanobacteria bacterium T3Sed10_376R1m
CCATTTTTTTTGTTGACGCAATTTTTTATGATTACTTTTTTCTATCATTATAGCTATATCCATTGGTAAAAGCCTATATTAATGATGCTGAAAAAATTGAAGTCGTGAGGAGAGTTGACAATGGACTATGATTTCTCTATCTTGATTCATTAGTGTAATTTTGGGGTTAAGGAGTTAAAGGTGTTTATATCCAAAAGAGATTACGAACAATTAGATGCTATTATTTTTGACTTGGGGGGAGTTATAATCGATGTTGATATGGAATCTCCCTATAAGTTTTTACTAGATAAAAGCCCTAGAGATGATCAAGAATTATTGTTAGAGTTAAAGGCGATCGCACTTAATTATGAAATAGGAAAAATAGACAACCAGCAATTTATTAATAGTTTTAAAAATGCAATTAAAATTGATTATTCAGACCAAGAAATAAAAAATATTTGGAATAAAATGTTAGGAAAAGTTCCTTCAAATTTGGGGGAATTATTATACAAAATCAACCAAGAAAAACAAACTTTTATTTTGAGCAATACTAACCCCATTCATATAGAAGAGGTAGAAAAACGATTTGAACAATCCATAAAAAACTATTCCTTAGAGGGTTTATTTGATAAAATTTATTATTCTCACCAAATAGGTTTACATAAACCAGATCCACAAGTATTTGAGTATGTTATCAAAGAAAATAATTTAAACCCCTCGAAAACTTTATTTATCGACGATAATTTTAATAATGTTTGTAGTGCTAAAAACTGTGGATTGCAAACAATTTATATGAATCCTCCCATGAGGCTATCAGAATTATATAATGTTTTAGATTAGAAAATCTTTAAAAAATGAATCTAACCGTAACTAATTCCTCTCCCCTAATCAAGTGGCGCAAAAGTAGTATTATTGGTAAATTAATTGGTTTACTCAGTAATTGGCATACTGGTAGTTATCTTTTGCAGTATGGAGATGCGATCGCATCTATCCTTGTGGCAATATTATTAATAGTAGCCCCCTTTACCAACACCAGCTTAATTGGAGTAATCCTCATCGCCTGTGGTGGGTTTTGGGCATTATTAACTATTTCCGAAATTAAAACCAATCAAATTACAGCTATTCATCTGTGGATATTTTTTTATTGGTTAGTTTCCGTTATTGCCACTGCCTTTTCTCCCCTTAAAATGTCATCACTATCTGGATTGATCAAATATAGCCTTTATCTAACATTGTTTGCTCTGGGTGCTAGGATATTTCGTAAAACTCAAATCATATCTTGGATTAGTACCACGTTTTTATTAATATCTTTAATCGTTAGTAGTTATGGTATTAGACAACAATTTATCGGTGTAACACCTCTTGCTACATGGACAGATCCCACTTCTCCCACTGCTGATGTTACTAGGGTATATAGCTATCTGGGTAATCCGAATCTATTGGGAGGCTATCTACTGCCGGGGGTAGCTCTAAGTTTAGGGGCATTAATTCTCTGGAAAACTATACCTCAAAAAGCCCTTGCCTTAGTTATTTTGCTTACTAATACGGCTTGTATTTACTTTACTGGTAGTCGTGGGGCATGGTTAGCTTTGATTGCTTTGTTTATTACTTTTTTCTTTAGTTTGAATTATTGGTGGGCAGAATATTTTTCTCCTTTTTGGCGAAAATGGTTAGTGCCAATAATATTTGCTTGTTTTGCGGTGCTAGTTGTGGTTGCTCTAATTGTCGTTGAACCCCTTAGAATTCGTGTCTTGAGTATGTTTTCGTGGCGGGGAGATAGCAGTAATAATTTTCGGATTAATGTTTGGTATGCGGTTTTTCAAATGATGAGGGATTATCCCATTACAGGAATTGGGGTAGGTAATCAAGTTTTTAACCAGATTTATCCTTTATACATGAAAACTAATTATACTGCCTTGAGTTCTTATTCCATCTTTTTAGAAATTCCCCTAGAAACAGGATTACTAGGCATTACATTTTTTATGGGTATTCTTGTTTCAGTGTGTAAAAGTGCGATCGCACAAATAAAACTTTTCAAAGGGCAAAATCAAGAAAGAGGAATTTGGATAATTGCTACCCTTGCCGCTTTAGTGGGTTTAGCTACCCAAGGAGTGTTTGATACCGTATGGTTTCGTCCCCAAATTAATACCCTCTGGTGGTTACTTATCGGTGTAATTGCCTCTTATCCTCTTATTAAGCCATCCTTAAAAAGATACTAAATAGGCTTTGCTGAAACAGTGCTATGGTGAGGAGAATTGACAATTGATACTTGTAGTATGCCTAAACTTTTATATTTTTAGTTTTTGATTTATTCAGGGCACCCTATTTAATTTTCGTTTTCACTAAATTATCCCCAATTTGTTTTACGATATAATATCGAAGCTAAGGCAAAGATTAATAATTATGCAAGAAACTAGGCTAAACCTGCTATTAACCAGCTTACTAAATCAAATATTAAACTTCTTTTCTAACCCTTGGAGAAGACTATCTTTAAATATTATTGCCTTTCTACTAGGTTTCTTCCTTTCTAACACCATTGCATCCATTGCCGGACAAGCGGGGCGGTGGGACGTTACTTTTGCCTTTATTTTTTTGATATTTACCGAAGGCTCAAATATCATTATCTATCGTAATCGTAACCCAAATAAACCCCTGTGGCGCACCACCTTAAATGCGTTCAAACTTGGTTTTGCTTACAGTTTGTACCTAGAAGGATTGAAACTCGCTTCCTAAAGAGTACCTTTAAAATGACGATACAAAAAATAGATGGCAACCAATAATTGAATGGGAATAAGGGTAATATACCCCCGAAATAAAGGAGATATATCTAGACCAGAAAAAAAGATAAAATAGCCAAAACCCAATGCACTTAAAGTGAACTTAGTTTTAATATTCTTAATAGGTAAACTTTTCATGATTATTAAAACCAGGGTTTTTGATTTCTGATATACATATCATAAAATTCTTCATCACTTTTTGTTAAATAAATAATACCCTCTACCAAACCAATGATGCCTACAATGGGTGCGGCAATACCGCAAGTTAAAATACTCACTAACAACATAATTACTGCTTCTTGAGTATATCCTAAAACAAATTTGTGTACTCCCAATGAACCAATCAAGATACCACAAATTCCAGCAGCTAATTTTTTACCATTTACTTCTGAAGGGTTAAAGTCATTCATAATGTCATTTTATATAGTTGATGTTTTTATCTAGTTATAAATCAAGTGTGCTAGTGGTGATAGTTTAAAATTTTCGACTAAACTACCATTGTAGTAAAGGAGATATAATCTACTAAGATAATATACGAAGATACTCACCGAAATCAATAATTGTGTATTTTTATTTTGTAGTATTTTCAAATATTGACCTTTAATAACTCTCTTAGTTATCATTTCTAATGATAAATGTATGGTGATAAAAACTAAGAAAAGATAAAGAAATGGCCCGAATAAATGATGAGAAAAAGAATGCCAAATATTACCATGGACCAAAGCTAAAAAA
>PXEJ01000159.1 GCA_003566215.1 Cyanobacteria bacterium T3Sed10_376R1m
GTAACACAGTACAAAGTAATTGAATGAGTTGTTCGTCTTTTTGTGGCATATTTCTTTTTATTAGCTTCTACTCTAATATTATGCCTCTTTTTTTGTTCCTTGAAAACCTGTCACATGTCCATTCTAGAAAACCTCTTATGTTGATTATATGTTTTTTGTCTCATCAACTGATATAGTATAAGGATTTCACCAAGACAAGTCTTACTTATCCAAAATCAATGAGTAGCAAAGTATCCTTTTTAAGGGTAATTATATGTATCAATTAGCTTGAACATGTGGTTGAATAATGATAGGGTACATAGTATCCTTACCTTGATCGTAAGGAGTGAATTCTATCAATTCAAAGTCATACCCTGAACTTTCTCCTAGTCTATCTAGTTGCTTTTTTATAATCTTATATGATGTCGTCTCTTTTGCTTGAGCATAAATTGGTATCGGATTTCCTTGATCAAGATAATTCTGTTTATACAGTTCTGTAAAACCTTTTATTAACCTACCTCCTGCCAACATATTATCTTTATCCGTAGCTAAGTCTCCTATGTAAATACACTCTTTCCCAAAGAATTCTTCAGCTTCACTGCTAATATCTGGGTCATCCACCTTCCCTTCAACTGCGTACAGATATCCTCTCATTTTTTCTGTATCATCAGTATACTTCAAACTCATATTTGGTCGATTCTTTGCCGCATTATTAATGTCTTTTGCTATCAGGCTATTCTCCATATGAAAGAGAAACTGCATTAACGTCTGATTATCTTCATAAGCTTTTCCCTCAATATATGCGGCCTTCAAGGTATCTTCAAATGTCAAATAATCGAGTCCTTTAATATCTGGCAATGGGGCTGAAACCTCTTTTAATTCTGGGTATTCTCTAACCTCTTTTTCTATCACCTGATTTATTCCCTCTTGATCTTTCAGTTCAAGAACAAAGACTTCAGCTCCGTATTTATCTGAATAACTCACTGGCGCTTGAGGAATAAACGTATTTTCTATGGAAGGTAAAGATGTTAATGCATCTGCATACCCTTTTCCTACAGGAACCATATTAGGGGCAAGACCCTGTGCTTCTCCATAACGACTTAGATATTCCTTGAAAAAGTCTCGGTAAATAGTCTCTATTATCTTCTGGTATTTTCCTTGAGTATAATTAGGTGCTACTTCCACATTATCGCAAGCAAGATATACAGGTGCATCTTGCAAAATTTCATTTGGCAAGATATCTTCCAAGATTATTCCTCCTTGATCGAAATATTCTATGATCTTTGAAACTGGAGTATTGACATTCATATCTTTGGTGAGCACACTTTGTGCTATGGTTCGTTCTTTATTATCCCCATGCACGACCCTCAGTACAAACTGTGAAGTGTTTGGATTAAATGTATATAAAGTATTTTTTCCATCTCCAAAGGGCATACAGTTTGCTGTATCATCTCCAGCAAGAACTCCTTCTGGATCACTTTTTTGATTAATTTTTGCTACAAAGTCTAGCGTGTTACCTTTAGGCTTTTTCATTCCAAAAGTATTATCATACAATAGCTCTGTAATTTGTTGATCTACATCACTATCTTCAAAAGACACACCCCCTTTCATATAGTCCACGACACTGGTTCCATAAGGCTTTAATATCTTTCCTAATACATTAAATAATTTCTTTGGATTAGCTGCCTTCCCTGCAATTCCCTCAGATCTTGACCCAAGTGCCTTACTAACCAATGTAGGCAGTGGCTCTGATTGCTCATCTTCTAGGGCTATTTTATACCGCACTTCTAAGGGTTTAAATGCGGATAATTGATCCATGTTACCTTCCACTAAAGCATCTCGAAGTTCTGTAGCTGTGAGATCAAGATTTGGGATATCTACATAATTGGATGGTTTCTTTCTATCATGTACTTCAACCTCGGTATACGATGCATCTGCTGCTAAGAATCCCTCTGGATTTCGCCAAAATTCCATCACTTTTTTTATATTCACTTTACTATCTTCATGGAAGGCTAATGTGTCTATGTAGTTATAGAGATCTTCTTTTCCTTCTCTTTTTAACTCTTGTAATTCATTCAGCACCTCAGTCTTGGTAAGTAAATCTGCTAATGCATTATATCGTTTTAAATCTCCCCAAGATGAAAATACTGCTTGAGAAGAATTCATAGTTTCAACTAATTGAGTTAATCGCGGTACATCCTTATACTCTTCAGCCATCGACAGTACTTTGGAGATATCTTTATCCATTGTTTGAGCGATTCTATTTAAATATTGGTGAGCATTCCCTTCATTGTATTGTCTGGTATCCATTGAGACTTGATGTAGTATCTGAGCATAAAACTTTGATTCACTAAGTTCAGAGACCTGGAGTAATTCAATAATCTGAGGAAAGGCAAAGAGTGCGTCATGTCTACTCAAGCCCTCTCGCTTTAAGTACTGCGCCATTTTCTTATATCCAAATACATCTGCTCCATCTTCAAAGAATTTCGTAAGCTGAGGATCTCTCTTCCATTCTCCAGACTCTTTCACCGTACCCCACATTTCTTGCAGTTCTTCTTCTGTATAGGTACTGATTTCAATAGGCTTCGAGTCGTTCAGAGGGTTTTCTTGGAATGTAGAAAACAGTAATGCGGTCTCAATCTGATCACTTATATCTCCCCCAATAATCGAGTTGAACTTTTCTCGAATCTCTATTGCTTGACCTATATCTCCTTTATCTAATTGATTAATTATTGCTTCTTTTACTGCTTCTTGCACTTCCTCTGACTGCATTACTTCACCTGATACCTGTAGCCCATATTGGATATCTATAGCTTTATCCACATTCCCTATCTTTAATGCATTAATAACACCTTCTTTTGTTACTTCTTGCACTTCCTCTGACTGTATTACTTCATCTGATAGTTGACACCTATTTCGGATCTCTAGGGCTTTATTTACATCCCCTTTCTTTAATTCATTAATGATACCTTCTTTGACCGCTTCTTGAAAGTTGATTTCTGATACGTGAAATTCTTCTCGGGCCTTCAGGGCTGGAGATACAAACCCGTCCCCTAATGCATTAATAATACCTTCTTTGGCCGCTTCTTGCATTTCCTCTGAATGTATTACTTCATCTGATACCTGTAGCCTATCTCGGATCTTTAGAGCTTTAGCCACATACCCTATCTCTAATGCATTAATGATACATTTTTTAGCCGCTTCTTGCACTTCCTCTGACTGTATTACTTCACCTGATACCTGTAGCCCATATTGGATATCTAGAGCTTTATCCACATTCCCTATCTTTAATGCATTAATAAAACCTTCTTTTGTTACTTCTTGCACTTCCTCTGACTGTATTACTTCATCTGATAGTTGACACATATTTCGGATCCTTATAGCTTTCTCTACAAATCCTCTCTTCAGCATATTAATGACACCTTTTTTTGCTGCTTCTTGCACTTCTTCTGACTGCATTACTTCATCTGATACTTGTAGCCCATCTCGGA
>PXEJ01000297.1 GCA_003566215.1 Cyanobacteria bacterium T3Sed10_376R1m
AACTGTTAGTTATATCGATGTAAGATTGATTGACAAGTTAACCGACCAAAGAACCGACCAAACAATAAACTGTGAAGTTATTGACAGAAGTGACAGAGATTTAGTAGTTAATTACTAAGTTTAAAACTTTTTTTTTAAAATTATTTTTTATTTTTTTTAAAACACTTATTTTTATAAATATATTATTCTATTATATATTATGAAACGTAATAATAGGCACGATAATCTTGTTAATGACTTGGAAAGGTTATTATTCAATACAAGAGACTATGAAAAGATGTGGAAGTTTTTTGAATATTGTAGTAATGGACAAGTAGGAGAAGTAGACCTATTGGCTATGGCTGACCAAATTTATGACTTTTATGAAGTGAAATGTTCTTACAATAATAAGAGCAGAAACAAAGCATTACAACAATTTGAAAAGTATAAACGAGCATTTCCAAAACAAAAAGTTAACGGTTTTTTGTATTGTGGTGAAGGTTTGATAAGATTATAAAATAATAATTCTAAACACATTCTTTTTAATAACTATCATTAAATTATTAGTTAATAAAAAGTTATAATCTTTAAATAAACTTATCAATTTTTATTAATGTTGGGGACATAGGAAAAGCCCTAATAATTAGTTATTCAAAGTTGTGACTAATTTTTTTAAGAAAACGCAAAATTGGTTAATAATAGCGATATACTCTAAACCAGTTAAAATAAAGGCTAACTTTATACTTGGTTGTTGTTGTTATTAATTTATTTTTGACAAGACTGATTACCGTCGGTGAAGCAATGACGAGTAAGATGAGGTAACGCAGACCACATTAGTCGCAAGTGCGAAAATTAAAAAGACAAAAAACAAAACCACCTACCCAACCCCTTAGCAAAAAAATGGAAAAAAAAACTAATAACAACAATATTAATCACAACTTTGGAGACCTCAAACAGACAAACTTAAATGGTAAAATTATCAAAGATTATAAGATATTGAGAGGACATTATTTTAAATTTCTTGAGACCCTTTATTTGAACCCAGAGACAGCTATTACTCAAAGAATGTTATTAGAAGTTTGGGGTGATAAAGTTCATAAAAATACTGTTTATAATTTTATGAAACACGCATTAATTAGAGGTTGGGTGATAGAACTCAAAGCCATTAAAGGCACAGAAATAAATAGTGCGTATTACTATATCAAAGAGCCAGACAAATTAGTGAACGGTCAAATTGTGTCAGATAGAAGGCTTAAATATTATATGTTGACTGATGAAGGCAAAAGAGTTTACGAACTAAATAAAGCGAAGGAGTTGGTAAATGCTATCAAATAAACAAATCGAACTAATAAAAAATTGTTGGGCGAAAGGCTACGTTAATTATGAAGATGTTAGGAAAGTTTACACTTCATCTTTTCATATGAAAGAAGTCTTTGAACACCTTATTAGTTTAGGCATATTGAAAGAAGATAAGTTTAGTTTTAAGATTGACAGAGATAGGTTTATTGAAATTCAGAACGAAATTTTTAATTCTTAATTTCTCAAACCTTCAAATCTGATGTTTACAAGCTCTATAAAGACCATTAAAAACATTTATAAACCTCATTATCCTAAAATCTTAATGGAAGATGTTGATTGGGATTATTTATACGAACAATGGAAAGAAGAAGAACAATTAAATTTCAAAAAAACGATTAATGGAAATCGATAAGGTGTTTGTTTACGGCACATTAAAAAAGAAATTCAGTAATCATATTTATCTGGGTAATTCTAAATTTCTTGGTAAGGATACGATTGAAGGCTTTGAACTTCACAGATGTAATAATGGTATCCCTTTTATTATCAATGGTGAGGGAGAAGTTACTGGAGAAGTCTATAAGATTAATAGAAAAACACTCCAAACGCTTGACTGGTTGGAAGGTGAAGGACAATTCTATAAAAGGATACTCGTTAATACTATGTTCGGAATGGTATGGGTTTACGTTATAGATAATCAAAAATACGAAACAATAAAAAAAGATAGCACTAAAATAATTAATGGAGTATACAATGGATAAGAAATCAATTAAGAAAAAGCTGGAAGAAATACTTTATAGAAAAATGTCCGACAAAGAATTAGACGACTTAATAGAAAAAATGCCACCATTATCAGAACAAATATTGAACGATTTGGCTGTCCAAATGAATGGAAAGAACGTGTTCGAAGACTTGACTGGCTGGATTAAAAAATGTAATGCGATGATGGTTGAAAGTGCAAGTGTCAAATGGCTACAACCCTTAAAAATTATAATCCTCACAGATTTATTTAATAAATGGCTAAAAGATTATAAAAAAAATCACCCAAAAGAATTAGTGGAAAATGCAAGATATACTGTTGACGATTTCTATAAAAGTATAGGTGCAAAAACTAAAAATTTCTCATTAGATGAATGTAGGAGAATGTTATACGAAAATGAAGACAATTAATCTAAAAGACAAAAGACTAACGAAAGAAAAGTTGAGAGAATTAATTAGACTAATGTTCAAAGAACAAAACGATTTCAGTATCAAAACCGATAAGGGCTTTATATTCTATTCCTCTGGAATTTTGAGTAAGTTGGAGAACGAAAAACAATACTTCTCAATAGACGGAAGATGGATTGAAGTTTAACTAAATCAAAGGAGAAATAAAATGATAGGAAAAATTAAGATTGCACCGAAAAACGTTAAGGAGTTTAATGGTAGAAAGTCTATAAGTTTTCAAATCGAAGAAGTAGAGGGTTGGTTCAATTTTGAGGCAGAAGAAGAAAAACTCAAAAATGCTATAAGTCTTATGACCAAAGGTTCAGAAGTAGAATTTGAGCCAAACAATTTTAATACAACTAATGATTTAACAATTAAGTCTACACCAAAAACAGATAAGCCGACAGAAAAGAGATGGCAGGACGAAATGAATACTTTTGAAGATTTAATCGACGCTGGACACAAGAAAGGTATCAAAAGTTTAACCTCAAACATCGTGCATTTAGATTTAACAAACAAAATCTTAATCTTTAAAGTTACTCTTACATTGAAGGGTGGTGCTGTTTTTGAGGCACACGGTGACGCTTCAATAAACAACGTTGGACAACAAATAACGCCACACTATATTAGAATGGCTGAGACAAGAGCAGTAGCGAGAGTGCTTAGATTTGCGACCAATAATGGTAAAACTTGTGAAATCGAGACAGAACACGAGACTGGAATAAATGAAGAAGGACTTTTGTAAATGGAAGATGATTATTTCGATAAGCTAAGAAAGTTACAAAGGGATAGAGACGACCCTACCCCAAACACAGAAATAGCAGAAGACAAAAAAATCTGTGAGGCAGAGATTAGAAAAAATATCGTGCTTGTCGAAACAGGCAAGCCGTTACACCCGGCAGACCGACTTGAAATTTTGATGCAGGAAGCCGAAATGGCCGACAAGCTTGGGCTGGATGTATTCGCAATTGGTGAGCATCACAGGGAA
>PXEJ01000287.1 GCA_003566215.1 Cyanobacteria bacterium T3Sed10_376R1m
AAACCGAGGATAATATATAACAATACATGACTAAACTCTGCAAATTTACGAGTTAAAGGAGTCATTAAGTTGACTTTTTTCTCCATGGATTTGGAAATTTTCCCTACTTCCGTATCCTGTGCTGTTGCTACTACCATTCCTTTACCTTGTCCGAAGGTAACAAAACTTCCTGCGTAAGCCATATTTATACGCTCAGCAAGGGGAGTATCTGGGGCTAGGATTTCTAAAGCCTTTTGTACGGGTAAAGATTCCCCAGTTAATGCTGATTCATCTACTTGTAAATTGCGTATTTCAAAAAGTCTTACATCCGCTGGTACTTTATCCCCTGATACCAGTTGTACGACATCTCCCGGAACTAGATCTCCTGAGGGTAAGCGAATTTTTTGCCCTTCTCTAAATACTACTGCTTCGGTGGTGACAGATTTAGCTAGGGATGCGATCGCACCTTCAGCTTTAGCTTCTTGTATATAACCAATAATAGCGTTAATTAAGGTTACGCCCCAAATTACCCAAGCATTAGTCCATGAACCTAAAAAGGCTTTAATAGTTCCAGCAACAATTAAGATATAGAGTAAAGGTTGATTGAACTGCAACAAAAATTTGAGCCAAGCTGGCCTACCAGGTTTTTCTTGTAGCTCATTGCGCCCATACTTCTCATAGCGTTTTGCAACTTCTTCTGCGCTTAACCCTATTTCTAATTCACTTTCAAAAATTTGACTAACTTCCTGTTCACTTATTTCGTGATAAGTTTTTTTTGCTATTTCATTCATATCACTAAAATATATTGATTTAGATTTATTATTATTTTAAGAATAATCGATTTCTTTGACAGGTTGTTTGTTCACTACCCTAAATAATTCACATCTGGGGGTAGATTTTCACCGTGGGCAGCCTCGAAAGCAAGGCGATCGCACTTTTCATTTTCTATATTGCCAGAATGACCTCTAACCCAGATAAAATAAACATCATGGACATCGCATAAATCTAATAAATCTGCCCAAAGATCAGGATTTTTTGCTTTTTCCTTAGCATTTCTACGCCATCCATTTTTTTTCCACTTGATAGCCCAGCCTTTGGTTATGGCGTTAACTACATATTGAGAGTCTGTATAAAGTCTGACCTTAGATTTTTTTTGAGCTCCCGTAAGCCCATTATTGCGGCTAAAATTTCCATTCGGTTATTGGTAGTTAGACTAAAACCTCCAGATAACTCCTTGCGATGTTCGCCATAAAGTAGCACCGCACCATAACCCCCAGCACCCGGATTATTCAAGCATGAACCATCAGTATAAATTTCTATTTCGGGCATTTGTATCGTATTAAGATTCATTTCTAGTAAATATTTTATTTGCTTGTGTGTTCATAAAATCGATAATATTTTTCTCATAATTAGATGCGATCGCCAAAAATATACCCCCAAAAATATACCAAGGTAAAGGCATAATAAAACTTTTTAGCCACATCCCCAATTGAGCCAAAACAAATAAAATAACAAATAAACTAAACCAAACTTTCATTAATTTACTCCTCAAATCACATTTTAATCAACAAAAAATCACTTGAATAGTGATATGCTACTACACCGATGATTAGAGTACAAATTGACACTCCCCACGAATAAATTCGGGGGATTCTTACGGAAGAATAGCTAAAACCCAAGTAGTCTTAGACAAAAAAAAGCACAATTGTTAGTTAACTTTTTCCTCTTTGTCACCGATTTTTAAAATTTGTACCTTTTTTACATTTTTCCATCAATTAATAATTAACCAATTGATTTTACTTTGATATAATAGTGACTAATTAGCTATCAGGAATGAGCCATTGCTAATTAAAAATAAGTAATATAGACATCAAATACTCAATTTCCCATAGGTGATAAAACCAAGGGTCAATTACTCTTAATTTTTTCTCCCTGTTAAAATTTAAGTTATCGGCTCTTTCAAGTAGATAAGAACTCAACGACTGCCACTAAAAATATTATGACCCAAACTTCCGTTTCTTCTGCCAGAAAAAAAATAGAAAAACTAAGCACTGCTTTAGTGAGTCCAGATTATTTTAGTCCCTTCGGCAATAAATTAGTTCAATCTGGTTTTATCGATAAAGAAAATTTAAAAAAAGCTCTTGTAGAGGTTAGAAATACCAAAAAACCCCTAGTCAAGGTTTTAGAACAAATCACCAATAAAGCACTTTCTGCGGATTTAGTCAGACAATATAAAAAACATCAACTATTTGAATTAAAAATTTTATATGGCGTTGACTGTGTTGATCCAGAAGCGGATGATATTCCTTCGGATCAAGTGGCAGATTTAATTGATTCGGTGGTTAATATCAAAGTATGTCGTCGTCATAAACTAATACCCATTCGTCGCTTAAATGATCAAGATCCTCCTGTCTTGGTTATTGCTATGGTTGATCCTGATAATCTCCCCGGCATTGATGAAGTTAATAAACTGATTCGTAGTAAAAATTTAGAGTTACAAAGAATCGTTATTACGGAAGAAGACTTCGATCGCCTCCTACAAGTGTATTACGAAATTGAAAAAGAAAAAAAACAAGTCAGAGAGGCACAAGAACAAAAAAGTAAACAAGATGAATTATCTAGTGTTGATGATGTTATCGAAGACTTAGCCGATTCAGGGCTAGTGGAGTCCCCAGAAGAAGTTAATGATGCAGAGTTAGACTCCGCCCAAGCTAGTCAAGCACCAATTATTCAGCTAGTTAATAAAATACTTATTAAAGCCTTACAAGAAAGTGTTTCTGATATTCACATCGAGCCCCAAGAAGAAAGATTAAGGGTCAGACTACGTAAAGATGGAGTATTACAAGAATACTTTACCCTGCCCCGTCATATTACCACCGCAGTGGTGGCAAGGTTTAAAATTATGGCAGAGTTAGATATTTCCGAACGTCGTCTTCCTCAAGATGGTAAGATTAGGCGAATTTATCAAGGAAGAAATGTTGATTTCCGAGTTAATACCTTACCTAGTCGTTATGGAGAGAAAGTCTGTTTACGGATTCTTGATAACTCCGCTACTCAATTGGGACTTGGTTTTTTGATTAGTGATGAGGAAACTTTATTAAAAGTTCAAGACGTTGCTAGTCGTCCCTTTGGCTTAATTTTAGTAACCGGTCCTACTGGTTCTGGTAAATCTACTACGCTCTATTCCGTATTAGCCGAAAGAAATAAACCGGGGGTTAACATCAATACTGCCGAAGATCCCATTGAATATGCCCTACCCGGGATTACTCAGGTGCAGGTAATTCGGGAAAAGGGAATGAACTTTGCTTCTATTCTCCGTGCTTTTATGCGTCAAGATCCTGATATTATTCTGGTGGGTGAGACTAGGGACGTGGAGACAGCTAAAACCGCTATCGAAGCAGCTTTAACCGGACACCTTGTACTCACTACCCTACATACTAATGATGCGGCAGGGGCGATCGCCCGTCTTGACGAGATGGGAGTTGAA
>PXEJ01000418.1 GCA_003566215.1 Cyanobacteria bacterium T3Sed10_376R1m
AGGAACTATCGTGATGAAACAGCCCAGTAATGGCGTTCTGTCGGGGGCTATTGCCTAGATAAGAGTCTATATGGGAATCCCCGTACCTTCAGGCCGGGGAGGTTCAAACCCAAGTACAAGCAGTTCAACATCTTTTAAGTGCTTTGGAAAGTTTACCAAAGTTAGAAAGGCGCCGTAATCTTGATTTTGTGGAGTTAATTAGGGTACAAAATTTACGTACTATGACAACTCTCTCACCGGTAGGTATGCCTGAACAATTGACAATTGACAATTAACCGTAAACAATAGATGGAAAGAGGATACTAAAAATATTAATTTTTATTTTTTTCATGATGGCTGAGTACTTCACAAACGACTAACTCTCAACTTTTTCACCCTTATATTTTAATGATTGATAACTTAAGAAATATTTTTGCAACCGCTCTAAAACAAGCCTTTGGGGATGATATTATCCCCGTTGAGCCTTTAGTTGTACCCGCAACTAATCCTAAATTCGGTGACTATCAATGTAATGTTGCTTTACCCCTTGCTAAACAGTTAAAAGAAAAACCAAGGGCGATCGCACAGCAAATTATAGATAAAATAGACATAAAAGATTGGGGAAATCCCCTCGAAATTGCTGGACCTGGTTTTATTAACATCACCATCAAGTCTGAATATATTGCAAAACAAATCGGGGAAGTATATCAAGATGAAAATTTAGGGGTTAGCAAAATTAATAACCCTCAAAAAATTATTATCGACTTTTCTAGTCCCAATATCGCCAAGGAAATGCACGTGGGGCATTTGCGATCGACCATTATCGGTGATACTATAGCCAGAATATTAGAATTTAGAGGACATGACGTATTAAGACTAAATCATGTTGGGGATTGGGGTACGCAATTCGGGATGTTAATTGCCTTTTTACGCCTAGAAAAGCCCGAAGTTTTAACCACCGCCAACGCCGTTGATATTGGTGACTTAGTAACATTATATAAACAAGCAAAATTAAAATTTGACCAAGACAAAGAATTTAAAGAAACGGCTCGTCAAGAAGTCGTAAAATTACAAAATAAAGACCCTGAAAGCATTAAAGCATGGCAGTTGCTCTGTGAACAATCAAGAAAAGAATTTCAAGTTATTTATGAACTATTAAACATACAAATAAATGAAAGAGGAGAGTCATTTTATAATCCTTTTTTACCAGACATCATCAAAGATTTAGAAGATGCTGATCTTTTAGTAAAAGATGATGGAGCAAAATGCGTTTTTCTTGATAACTTTGTAAATAAAAAAGGTGAGCCTTTACCCTTAATTGTCCAAAAATCTGACGGTGGATATAACTACGCAACTACGGATTTAGCTTGTTTAAAATACCGCATTCAGCAAGATAAAGCCACCACAATAATCTACGTTACTGACGCAGGACAAGCAAATCATTTTACTCAAGTTTTTCAAGTAGCAAAAAAAGCTAATTTTATTCCCGAAAATGTAAAATTAGTTCATGTTCCTTTTGGTTTAGTGTTAGCAGAAGACGGTAAAAAAATTAAAACTAGATCAGGGGAAACCATTAGACTAAAAGACCTATTAGACGAAGCCGTTAATCGAGCGAAAAAAGATCTAGAAAATAGATTAGAAACAGAAGCAAGAAACGAAGACGAAAACTTTATTCACCAAGTTAGCCAAATTGTTGGTTTAAGTGCCGTCAAATATGCAGATTTAAGCCAAAACCGCACCACCGATTACAAATTTAGCTTTAATAAAATGTTAGCCTTACAAGGGAACACAGCACCCTATTTACTATATGCCTATGTGAGAGTTCAAGGAGTCAGTCGTAAAGGTAATATTAACTTAGAGAACTTGAACATTAACCAAGGAATTATCCTTAAAGAAGATAGTGAATTAGTGTTAGCGAAACATATCTTACAACTAGATTATATTATCAAAGAAGTAGAAAAAGACTTATTACCAAATAGACTTTGTTTATACTTGTTTGAACTAAGTCAAAAATTCAACCAATTTTATGACCAATGTCCTATTTTACAAGCAGAAGAAGAAGTTAAACTATCTCGTTTAATCCTAGCTGATTTAACTGCAAAAGTAATTAAATTAGGATTATCCTTATTAGGCATTTCCGTACTAGAAAGAATGTAGTAACAGACTTTCCGCATAGTTCAAGAAATACTACAAAAGAGGAAATGGAATATTATCTTGCAATATGTTATTAGTCTAAACTACAGATAGTTATAAAGGTTGTTTGACAGGTTTGCCAACTTGCCGAGGATATTCTTTTGGAGAATTATCTATTTTTCTAACATAAATGCAGTGACGATTATGGTTGTTTAAGGGAGTACTTTTTTTGATAATGTTTTCAATTTGACCACCTAATTTTTGGGCAATTTTTTTGTTATGATTTTCTTCTTCTGTTGTCCAATTTCCTCGATACAAAATTGCAATTCCATCTTTTTTTAAAAGGGGTAAAGTATATTCTAAACAAATAGATGTTTGGGCAACGGCTCTAATAAGGGCAAAATCAAATTGACTTCTATAACTTTTACTTTGTCCAATATTTTCGGCTCTATCTACTAAAGTTTTAATGTTTTTTAGGTTTAATTCCTTTACTAATTCATTGATAAAATTAATTTTTTTAGTGGTAGAATCCATTAAGAAAAATTGTCCAAGGGGAAATGCGATCGCACTTGGAACACCGGGAAAACCTCCTCCAGTGCCAATATCGATAATAGTTTTATAACTAAAATCGTAGGATAAAACAGGAGCAAGAGAATCCCAGAGATTTTTTTCCCAAAATTCTTCAGGGGTAGTAATACGAGTTAGATTAAGATATTTATTAGCAGCAATAATTTTATGATAAAGTTGCTCAAATAGTAATGTTTGTTCTTGGTTGGGTTGCCAATTGGTAGTCTCTTGCCAAAGTTGATTCAATTCAGGTAAATTCACTTAAACTCATAGTAGTTATATTATTCTATATTTTACCTTTGATTGATATAGAAAAGACTTGGTTCTAGTTTTTATTATAAAATAATCATTAAAGTCCCTAGACTTTATGTTACAAAAAAGTTAATTTTTAAAAAAATTGAGAGTTTTACAGCTAAGCTGTAGATGAGAGAAAAAAACAAAATAAGGTTTGAATCTTATTAATATATGTTGCTATTTGACATCAATAATCTTACTTATTGGATTTTTTTAGGCATAGGAATTTTTTTGTTTCTTCTAGTTATTATATCTGGCGGAGGAGAAGATCAAGATATTGACACTGATGCCGATTTTGATGTTGATGCCGATGCTGATTTTGACCTAGATGGAGATGTTGATGCCGAGGTTGACGGGGATGTTGATAATGTGGATGCGGATATTGATGCTGAGGGTGGCATTGATAGCAACTTTCTCCTGATTCTTTCATGGCTAGGAGTAGGTAAAAGTCCGTTAATGATTCTCCTTGCCATTGACT
>PXEJ01000084.1 GCA_003566215.1 Cyanobacteria bacterium T3Sed10_376R1m
CAAGCCCGTTGTAGGTAACTACAATGGTGGATTAAGTTATGATGGGTGAGCATTACTCCTTTAGGAGTTGCCGTGGAACCTGATGTGTATTGTAGATAAGCGATGGTATCAGGAGAAATATCGGGTTTTTGCCACTCATCTGCCGAATCTAGGTCAATATTTTCTATATCAACAATATTCATCTGGGTAAATTCGGGAAATTCATCGGCTACTCCTTCCATAAGTTCCAAAATTTTTTGATTGGTAAAAATCAGGGATGCTTTAGCGTCTTTGACAATGGCCCTTAAACGAGGAAGAGTCCGTTTCAATCTACCCGACTCTGGGGGTGGCACGGGAATGGCAATCACATCCCCTAATAAACATCCACAAAAAGCACTAACTACTTCTAGTCCTTGGGGATATAATAATAAAGCTCTTTCCCCTTGCCAATTATTTTGCTCGATAGTATGTGCGATCGCCCTTGCTTGTTGATATAACATACCATAAGTTAAAGGCTCAGACTCTCTCTTACCATCAATTAAAAAAGTATAACCAATTTGATCAGGTTCATTTTTCGCCCTAAGTTCTAGCAAATCAATTAGGGTCTTTACTTCCACAGGTTTGCTCATAAATCCATTAAGATAACTAAATTAGGTATATTTTAACCCCAGTTCGTTGAAACAATTAACAATTGATAATGAATAATGGATAATTAATTATTATGCAAAGTAAATCTAAGCAAAAAATCTGCATTATTGGTGGAGGTTTTGGCGGACTATACACAGCCATTGAACTAAATAAATTAGATAAAAAAAGAGAATTTGAAATAATTTTAATTGATCAAAATCAACATTTTCTTTTTACCCCTCTCCTTTATGAAGCTATTACTGGGGAAATATCTCATTGGGAAATAGCTCCTAAATTTAGAGAAATACTAGAAAAAACTACTATAAATTTCATTAATCAGAAAGTAATTAATATTAATTTTCAAGAACAAATAATTTATTTTCAAGACAACCAATATATAGATTATAACTATGCAGTTTTAGCAGTAGGTCAAAAGTCTTATTTTGCCATAGAAGGAGCAGAAAAATTTGCCCATTCCTTTAAAACCTTAGAAGATGTTTTACGTTTAGAGCATAAAATAGAAATGTTGGCAAATAGCCCCGAAGAAAAATTTAATGTTACCGTTGTCGGTGCTGGAGCTAATGGAGTAGAAATAGCAGGGAAAATTACCGATAAACTTAAAGATAAAGCTAATGTAATTTTAGTAGATAGAGGTCAAGAAATCCTTAAAAATTTTCCTAAAGGAGTACAAAAATGTGCATGGAAATCTTTACAAAAAAGGAATGTACAAATATATTTAGAGACTAACATTGATAAAATTGAAAACCATGAAATTTACTTTACTGATAACTTAGAGCAACACTATGAAATTCATGTTAATTTAACCTTATGGACAGTAGGCAATGCCACTCCAGAATGGATTTATAAATTAAATTGCTCCCAAGATGAACAAGGTAAATTATTAATAAAACCTACCTTTCAATTATTTGATTTTGATAATATTTTTGCCATTGGTGATGTAACTTCCTTCATTGATAAAAAAGGTCAAAAAGTTCCAGCAAAAGCCCAAGCCGCTTTCCAGGGAAGTCATATTTTAGCTAAAAATATTATTGCTTTTTCCCAACAAAAAAAACTTAAACTATTTCGTTATCACCACCTCGGAGATATGATGACCATAGGTATTAATAATGATATTGTCAGCGTGGCAGGTATTACTATTAGCGGATTTTTTGCCAGTGTAATCAGAAAATGGGCTTATATTTTCCGAATGCCCACCTTTAACCATTGTCTTGAAGTCGTTAAACATCGTATTTTTAAGGGTTAACAATTTTTAAAATTAATAATCTTACAAGACTTTTCAAAAAAAGCAGTAAAATATGGTCAATAAAACATGAGGCATTGTTAATATGTTGGCGAGGGTATGGAGTGCGGCGGTAGTCGGAGTAGATGCGGTCAAAGTTGGGGTAGAGGTTGATGTGTCGGGAGGATTGCCAAAAACAACCGTTGTGGGTTTACCTGATACGGCGGTGCAAGAGTCGAGGGAAAGGGTGAAAGCGGCTCTCAAAAATTCTGGATTTGCTTTTCCTGTGCGTAAAATAACTATTAATCTTACCCCCGCAGATTTGCGTAAAGAAGGACCTAGTTTTGATTTACCTATTGCGATCGCAATTTTAGCCGCTTCAGAACAAGTTGATCCCCTTTTACTTGGGGACTATTTGTTTTTAGGGGAAATGTCCCTCGATGGCAGTTTAAGACCCATTGCCGGGGTTTTGCCCATGGCTGCTGCCGCCGCTAAACTAGGATTTAAGGGCATGGTAGTACCCCAAGATAATGCCCAAGAGGCTTCTGTGGTCGAAGGATTAAAAGTTTATGGTTTAAATAACCTTGCTCAAGTCAGTCAATTTTTACAACAACCTGACCAATTTACCCCCACAATTCTCAATTTATCAGAAGAATTTGAACCTCTTTTTAATAACCTACAAAATCTGCGGGATGTCAAAGGTCAAAATCATGGTCGTAGAGCCTTAGAAATCGCTGCGGCGGGGGGGCATAATCTTATTTTCGTAGGACCTCCCGGATCAGGTAAAACTATGTTGGCAAAACGTTTACCAAGTATTTTACCCCCCCTAACTTTTTCTGAAGCCTTACAAGTATCCCAAATTTATTCCGTAGCGGGGTTACTCAAAGATAAAGGATCATTAGTGCGATCGCGCCCTTTCCGTAACCCTCACCACTCAGCCAGTGGAGCATCTCTAGTCGGGGGAGGAAGCTACCCTAAACCGGGAGAAATATCATTATCTCATTTTGGCATTTTATTTCTCGATGAACTCGCTGAATTTAAACGCAATGTCCTCGAGTTTCTCCGCCAACCCCTAGAAGATGGATTCGTAACCATTTCCCGCGCCCGTCAATCCGTTGCTTTTCCAGCCCAATTTACCCTAGTAGCTAGTACCAACCCCTGCCCTTGTGGTTACTATGGTGACTCTATTCAACCCTGCACCTGTTCTGCTCGACAAAGACAACAATACTGGGCAAGACTATCAGGACCATTATTAGACCGGATTGATTTACAAGTAGTAGTAAATCGCTTAAAACCAGAAGAAATGACCAGTCAACCTCAAGGAGAAGCATCCGAATCCGTCCGAGAAAGAGTTAGTAAAGCTAGAACGATCGCTCAACAAAGATTTAAAGAAGAAAAAATAACCAGCAACGCACAAATGCAATCAAAACATATTAGAGAATATTGTCAACTAGATGAAGCCAGTCGAAAACTCTTGGAAAATTCCATCAGAAAACTGGGTCTATCTGCCAGGGCAATGGATAGAGTTTTAAAAGTATCTCGTACCATCGCTGACTTAGCCGGGGATGAACAATTACAAAGTTATCACCTCGCCGAAGC
>PXEJ01000057.1 GCA_003566215.1 Cyanobacteria bacterium T3Sed10_376R1m
AAATTAAATTTTAAAAATGATGATTCTAGCCTCATCCTTCTTCAAGCTTATAATAAGAAGAAGATAATATGAAAATTTATTAAGAGGGAATTTCTTTATGGTTGCAACTCCCGTTAAAACTGCCAAACGATTAACTATTCAAAGGGGAAATATTGCCCCTGATACCACAGCAATACGTTCGTTAGACTGGGACAGGGATCGTTTTGATATTGAATTTGGTTTACAAAATGGTACTACTTATAATTCCTATGTGGTTAAAGGGGAAAAAAATGCTTTGATAGATACTTCCCACGCTAAATTTAAAGAGCTTTATTTTCAAGAACTAGAAAAGGTCATTGATCCTCAAACCATTGATTATTTGATAATATCTCACACTGAACCAGACCATAGTGGTTTAGTTAAAGATTTGTTAGAAATTGCCCCTCATATTACTGTGGTTGCGTCTAAGGTTGCTATTCAATTTTTAGAAGGTTTTGTCCATAAGGATTTTAAACGGCAAATAGTTAAGAATGGCGATCGCATCGACATCGGCAAAGGTCACATTTTTGAATTTATCAATGCCCCGAATCTCCACTGGCCCGATACCATTTTTAGTTACGATCATGGTACAAATACCCTATTTACCTGTGATGCCTTTGGTTTACACTACTGTAGCGCCCAGATGTATGACGAAAACTTAGAGGACATATCCCCAGACTATCGCTTTTATTATGATTGTTTGATGGGACCTAATGCAAGATCAGTTTTATCCGCCATGAAAAGAATGTCTGCATTAGGGGAAATTGATTTAGTTGCCAATGGACACGGACCTATTTTAAAACATAATGTTAATGAATTGTTAGATCGTTATCATCGTTGGAGTAGTGAACAAAGTAAGGGAGAAAAAACCGTTGCTGTATTTTATATATCAGATTATGGATATAGCGATCGCATTTCCCAATCCATTGCCAAAGGTGTCACCAAAACAGGGATAACAGTAGAAATGCTCGATTTAAATGCCATCGACATTAACGAAATTCCCGAAGTTGTGAGCCGTAGTGCGGGAATCATTTTAGGAATGCCACCCCTTAATAACGCCACAGAAATTAGCAACAAAACGGGAGCAATTCTTGCCTCAGTTAATACTAAACAAATTATCGGTTTATACGAATCCTATGGTGGTGACGACGAGCCTATTGATCCCTTTTCGTCCAAACTACTAAATCTAGGACTTACCCCCGGATTTACTCCCATCCGCATTAAAGAAACACCCCACGAAATTACCTATCAAACCTGTGAAGAGTCAGGAGTTGATCTAGGACAAATTCTCACCAAAAAAACCAAAATCGAGAAAAGAAAAGCCCTTGATGTGGACTTAGATAAAGCCATGGGACGTTTAAGCGGTGGTTTATATATTATTACCGCCCAAAAAGGAGAAGAAACCAAGGGGGCAATGTTGGCTTCATGGGTTACCCAAGCTAGTTTTGATCCTCCCGGGTTTACCGTTGCCGTAGCCAAAGATCGTGCCATCGAATCTTTGTTGCAGGTGGAAGATACCTTCGTTTTAAACATCCTTGAAGAAGGCAAATATCAGCCTTTGATGAAACATTTTCTGAAACGATTCCCCCCCGGAGCTGATCGTTTTGAGGGAGTTAACACCCAAGTTGCCGCTAACAAATCGCCTATTTTGGTGGATGCCTTAGCCTACCTAGAATGTGAAGTAGTTAGCCGTATGGATTGTGGAGATCATTGGGTTGTGTATAGTAAAGTTACTACTGGTCGTGTATCTAAACCCGATGCCCTGACAGCTGTACATCATCGCAAGGTGGGAAATTATTATTAAAATATTATATTTTTAATATTTTGGAGTGCAGTACATTGCACTCTATTTTTTTAAACTTTATACCCGACTAAAATAATCGGGTATTGTTGACAATAATTTGGTAAGTTGTTATGCTTATACTCAAGCAATCATAAATTAATTAGATATTTCGACTAAGTAGTTAAAGCACACGGAGAAAAAAGCATTATGACCACAGCGATCGCACCTAACACCACCACGAAAAAACCCACTTTTACCAAATTAGTATCCAAAGAAGGAGGAACAGAGTATCCCCTTAAAGCGATCAACATTTGTGAAGAAACCTTCGCACCCTTAGAGGTAGCTTACGATTATGACGAAATTCGTCGTCAAGTAAGCCGTGAAAGTATTGCCGCCGGTCCTAACTCCATTTGGCGTTACAAAGCCTTTTTGCCAGTGGAAACCGATAATCCCATTGATGTGGGTACTGGTATGACTCCCTTGATTAAGTCTGATCGTTTGGCGCACCGTTTAGGTCTCAAAAATCTCTATATTAAAAATGATGCTGTAAATATGCCCACCCTTAGTTTTAAGGATCGGGTAGTCTCCGTTGCTTTAACCCGTGCCAAAGAATTAGGCTTTACTACCGTTTCTTGTGCAAGTACAGGAAACTTGGCTAACTCCCCCGCTGCGATCGCTGCCCACGCTGGTTTAGACTGTTGTGTATTTATTCCCTCTGACCTGGAAGCAGGAAAGGTATTAGGTACACTAATCTATAACCCCACCGTAATGTCCGTTAAAGGCAACTACGATCAAGTTAACCGTCTTTGTTCTGAAGTTGGTAATACCTACGGTTGGGGATTTGTCAACATCAACCTACGCCCCTACTACTCCGAAGGTTCTAAAACACTTGGTTATGAAGTAGCAGAACAATTGGGCTGGAAACTACCTGATCACATCGTTGCTCCCTTGGCCTCTGGTTCTTTATTCACCAAAATTCACAAAGGATTCCGAGAATTTGTCAAAGTCGGTTTAGTAGATGATAAACCCGTCCGTTTTAGCGGTGCGCAAGCAGAAGGGTGTTCCCCCATCGCTACCGCCTTCAAAGAAGGCAGAGATTTTATTTCCCCGGTTAAACCTAATACTATCGCTAAATCCATTGCGATCGGGAATCCAGCTGACGGTGTATATGCCCTAGACATTGCCCGTAAAACCAACGGTAACATCGAATCCGTCACCGATGCTGAAATTATCGAAGGAATCAAACTCCTCGCCGAACATGAAGGCATCTTCACCGAAACCGCAGGAGGTACAACCGTTGCCGTACTCAAAAAATTGGTAGAAGCAGGAAAAATTGACCCAGAGGAAACCACCGTAGTCTATATTACGGGGAATGGTCTTAAAACCCAAGAAGCAGTTCAAGGTTACATTAGTGAACCCCTCTTAATCGAGCCTAAATTAGAAAGTTTTGAAAGAGCCTTAGAACGCTCTCGCACCCTTGGTCGCCTAGAATGGCAACAAGTTTTAGTGTAGAATATATCATCGAACAGGGAGTTTTAACTCCTTGTATTCTCGAAAGGCTTAACAAAAGTCTTTTTTTTTGCGTAATTTATTGTTTTATAAAAAAAATTAACTAAAAAAAT
>PXEJ01000254.1 GCA_003566215.1 Cyanobacteria bacterium T3Sed10_376R1m
AATTGTTACAAATATTGCAAAATGATGAGGAAACTAACTATATTCCCTTTATTTTTCTTACGGGCAATTCTGATACTTCCCAGATGCGTAGGGGTATGGAATTAGGGGCGGATGACTATTTATTTAAACCTTTTACCATTGATTATTTACTCAATGCTATTAATACTCGCTTGGAAAAAAGTGCTAAATTAAAAAAACAATCTGCAGAAAAGTTGAGGGAATTACGAGATAATATAAGCTTTGCTTTGCCCCATGAAATAAATACTCCCCTTAATGGTATCGGTACATCTGCTCAATTGTTAAAAGATTTTCATGATAATCTCACTAAAGAAGAGTTAGGGGAAATTGCCGATATAATTTTGCAAAGTACCAAGAGATTAACTCACTTAGTACAAAATTTTTTACTTTATGCTCAGTTAGAATTAATTAGCACTGACCCTCAAAAGATTACTGAAATTAGATCTTCTGATACTGCTCGATGTAATTTCAAAAATTCTGTTAATGTAGTTGCTCAAAATGTAAGTAATCAATATGGAAGGGAATCTGATTTATTGATAGATGTGCAAGAAGAGGTAGTTAAAATTTCTGAAAGTAATTTTGAAAATATTTGTCGAGAATTAATTGATAATGCTTTTAAGTATTCTAAGCCGAAGGATTTTGTCAGGATAGTTTCTACTAAAGAAAATGGTTTTATGAAATTGTCGATTATAAATGCTGGTAAAGGAATGACAAAAGAAGAAATAGAAAATGTCGGTGCTTATATGCAATTTGAAAGAAAAAAATATGAACAACAAGGAAGTGGTTTAGGTTTTGCTATTTCTCAAAAGATGACGGAGATTTATGGGGGCTATTTGAATATTTATAGTGTTTATAATGAAAAAACTCAAGTTGATGTTGTCTTGCCTGTTTGTGATGATTGAAAATTAAATCCTCTACTGGTTTATTTGTTGGGAAAATTGATTTATGATTAACTGTTGTACTTTTGCGATCGCACGATTTAACTCAAAATTACGTTGTAGGGGATTAGTGTTAAAGGCTTGTTGTTCTTGAATAATCATCTCCACATCCTGGCGAATCAACCCCTCTAATAAACCCTTAGCCGCATTAAATAGACTATTTTTAACAAAGCGACGAAAAGGCACAGGTAACTTATGTAAACGCCAAAAAGACTCAAGGGAAGTAAAATGAATCAAATAAGCCTTAGTCGTAGTTTCATTAACAGGACAAAATAAACAATAAATTTTAAAATCCTGCCCCAAACTAGAAGCCCAATGGGGATAAACATAACTTACCCTTAAAGGCTCAGGATGTAAACGGCGCAAAGAAGGAAAAAATAACTGAGAAATTGACCAAATTTTATCAATGCGATAATAACTTTGGGCATCATATAAAACATCAACTCTACTATCAGTAGTTTCAATTTCCTTAAGGGTTGCACAAGCCCAAGCCTGATAATTGTCGTGTAAATGTCCGTGGTGCATATCCATCAAATTTTCGATTAAATAGGAATAATGCCCCGGACAATCAATGGTTGCCACACTACCAATATAGTTTAAATGTTCCCACTCAGGTAATCCCATGGGTGTTACCGCTTCACTATCACCATCCCCCGGAAAAAGCCAGATAAAACCATCTAACTCTTGGACAGGATAACTCTTAATATTACAATTAGGTAATTTTTGTTTTTCTGCCAAATAGGGAACAAAGGAGCAATTTCCCTCACCGTTAAACTGCCATCCATGATAGGCACACTCAATCGCATTATTTACCACCTTACCAGCACTCAATTTTACTTGACGATGGGGACAACGATCCTCAAGGGCATTGATTTTTCCCTGACTATCTCGATAGAGTACGATGTCGTTATGCCAAAGGGTAACATTAACGGGTTGATCCCTCACCTCTGTAGTTCTAGCTACTACATACCAGTGATTAAGATTTATTGCACAGGTGCGCACATTAGGTTTATATTCTAGTTGTCCCATAGTAACAATTGATATTTAACAGTTAATTTATCGCTAGGGTAATTAGTTTATCAACTAATTCGGGGAAAGTTACTCCCGATGCTTCCCAAAGTTGGGGATACATACTGAGGGCGGTAAAGCCGGGGAGAGTGTTGATTTCGTTGATAAAAATTTCTTGGGTTTCTTCAACATAAAAAAAGTCAACCCTTGATAATCCTTGACAGTCTAAAGCGTGGAAGGCTTTTAAGGACATTTCTTGAATTTCCTTGGTGATGTCATCGGGAAGGTTAGCCGGGATAATTAATTGTGCCTTGCCGTCGGTATATTTAGTTTCATAATCATAAAAGTCGGCATTGTAGGTGATTTCTCCAATGACGGAGGCTTTGGCTTGGCTGTTGCCCAAGACGGCACACTCTACTTCTCTAGCTTTTACCCCTGCTTCTACTATAATACGACGATCATATTGAGCCGCATCATCAAGGGCTGTTTCTAATTCTTGGCGGTTATTAACTTTAGCAATGCCCACCGATGAGCCTAAATTGGCTGGTTTGACAAAGCAGGGATAACCGAGGGTAGAGTCGATGGAGTCGCACATTTTGGGAAAAATACAAGCTCCGGATAATACTTCTTCTCTGGTAACGGCAATATAATCTACTTGGGGTAATTGTGCATAGGCAAAAGCATTTTTCATGGCGATTTTATCCATCCCTAAAGCTGAACCCAAAACCCCACTACCGACAAAAGGGACACCCATAAGGGTTAATAGTCCTTGTACAGTGCCATCTTCTCCATTTGGTCCATGTAAGATAGGAAACCACAATTCTATGTTTTGACATTCTGGGGGAAAATGCCATTTGGTGGCTTGGTTTTCGTTACTATTATCGGGTTTTCCTGATTCTAATACTTGTTTACTTTTTTCGGGAGTTGCCCAAATTCCATTTTCATCAATATAAAAGGGAGTAAGGTGATATTTTTCCTTATTATTGCCTGTTGTGAGGGCAAGGGCGATCGCCTTTGCTGATTTAATGGAAACCTGATGCTCTCCCGAACATCCACCAAACAAGAGTCCTACCTTCATTATTATTCTATCAAGTCTAATTTTACCATCACAAGATATTAACACTCATTGAGAGAATAAAACAAGGTACTAGGAAGACGAGGGAAGATTAACTGCTTATGGTTAACTGTCCATTATTTTTGTGGGATTCATGATGCCAGATTTCTCGTTGGGGAATACCCAGAGAAATTCCCTCATTTTCTAAGGCTTCTTTGACTCGAAGACGAAACTCGCGCCCCACATTCCATTGCTCTGCGGGTAATGTCTTAATCAATAAACGAATCATGATGCCATCATGGGATACTTTTTCGATACCTAAAATCTCTGCTGGTTCAAGAATTTTTTCTTGCCACTCTTCTTCTTCATACATTTTATCTGCTACTTCTTGAATAACATCTGTTGCTGTTTTGATGTTTTCATTCCAAGCAATTTCTACGGTAAAGTTAACCCTAGACCAATTTTTGGTCATATTAATCACTATGGAAATATTACCGTTAGGAATAACAATTAATTGTCCATCGAGATTACGTAAGGCAGTAGCATAAAGATTCATACTCTCAACACCCCCTGCTAATCCATTGATTTCGACGACATCCCCCACCGCAAAACGATCTGTAGCAAGGATTAAAACACCGTTAAGCATATCTTCAAGGAGGTTTCGGGATAAAAAGGCAAAAATCACAGCAGCAGCCCCTGCACCAGCTAAAACACTGGGGTTTAATCCAGTAACAGCAAAGGTGAGGGAGATTCCAATGAAGGTAAATAGGAAGGTAGTTGCTCCTTGTAGGGCGGGGGAATAGGTATTAACTCTTAGGGTTGGGCGATTAGAGTTTGGAAATAGCTCTTGTCTTTCTTTTGCCCATCGATTAAGGGTATAGTCAATCCAAAAATCAACTACTTTATCGATGATGACTAAAATAATCCAGATTATGGGTAGCAAAATTGCTTGGGAGAAGAAAAGGTTAAACAAATATCGGGTATCTCTATAGGTAATGACGATGGTACCCAAGGATATTAATATCAGGGTTATTTGACTTAATAGACAAACTCTCAGGATTAGCTGAATTAAGTTTTGTTGTTGTTTAATAACATTTTGTCTTTGCTGGTAAAAAACGGGTAATAGTTTATTGGACATTTGTAAGCCGTCGGAAATGACTTGAATGCCTGTATTAATACTTTTGTTAAATACTTTGCCTAGTATGATTCTAAATTTTTCAATTTTGGGAGTTGTTTCAATTTCTACTCTTCCTGATGTGGGTTGTCTATTTGTTTTTTCTGGGGTTGAGGTTTGAGACTTAGAATTTTGTTTGTATGCTTCAGGGTTTATGGTTAAGGTATTCTTGATTTCTTGTAATTCTCGTCTTAGAATTTTACCTATTTTTTTGATGAAGATTTTTACTTTACTAATTAGGATTAAAGCAATTACTGATGCTGCACAAATGAATAAAGAAATTTGTAATCTTAGCAGGGGCAATTGATGATCCATTTCTGAACCCCACAGGGCATCACTCAAAGAATTTTGAATTTGCGATCGCCATATTTCTCCCAATTCTGGAATATTAGATACATTTGCCCTAGCGTCAATATCTGTAACGGTGACAATAGCTTCGGCGGATAAGTTAATATTCGGTTGTCGAGGTACAAAAACAACGGTTTGATTATTTTCTGTACCCACTTCTACGATGGGGGTGAAGGGATGACGAGGTTTTTCTTTGGTAAGAAGCCAATAGTTTAAAGGTTTTCTTTCTTCTTGATATTCAAAAGCTGGTGAACTGATGATACTCTGAAAAATGTCCTCAAATATATTTTGTACTAACTTTGCCCTCTGTTCAACATCTATGGCAATTTCGGCGGAGGTTTTTTCTACTTCTCTCGGTAGTGCAATGGTTAACTCTTCTTTCATAATTTCTGAGTTACCAAAAAAGAAGACATTACTACACCAATATTTTCCACAGGGATATGCTTTATTCAAATCCCAATTCGGGGTTTCTGGAAAATCGACTACACTACTAGTGGGTAGATTAAAAAATGGCAATTGTGCCATTACTTGGGGAGTGAAGTTGACCACGAAAATAAGACTTAAAGTGAATATACTTAGATATTTGGCGATTAATTTACCCATAGGTGCGATCGTTTTTCAAAACAACAGTTTATATCTTAATATAAGTTTACAAGAATCAAAAATCAAGAAATCATCACGATTCTATTTAAGTTATACTTTTTCTTGAAAATAGTTAGAATTAGAGGATAAAATAAAAATCTATTTTCTATTGCGTAACAGTACATAATCTATCTATTTATAACGGTTGCAGAAAATGAAAAAATTTAAAAAAAGAGAGTATAAACTATATTATTTCAATCATTTTAAATAAGATGTTCTGCCATTTCTAATAGTCAGGGAGTCTTAATTTCAGACTATTTTAAATACTATTACTCTATCTTAACTTGCAATCCTAAATAGTTCTACCAATATTTTTGTTCGTGATAAACTATCATATATAAAAACCATAATAACCCTTAATAGTAATGGATAAACCCTTAAAAATTTTTGTGGTTGAAGATGAAATCATCGCCGCCGAAAGTTTAATTATCGACTTAAAAAAATTCGGTTACGAAGTAGTGGGAAATGCCTCAAATAAAAAGGAAGCCCTACAAAAAATTCTCTTAAATATACCCAACTTAATCTTGATGGATATAAAATTAAAAGATGAAGATGGGGTGGAGTTGACAGAAGAGTTACACAGGTTGACTATCAACCCAATCCCTGTGGTTTATCTAACGGCTTATGCAGATCAAGACACCATTCAAAGGGCAATCAAATCATCTCCCTACGGATTTATTTCCAAACCATATAAATTAGAAACTTTACAAGCAACGATTAATATTGCTATTAATAAATATCGAGAATTTTCTTCCCTAAAAAATCAGTTAGACAAAGAACATGAAAAATTAGAAGCCCTTAGTAAACTTGATCCTTTAACACAATTACCTAATCAATTTTCTTTGGTGGAAAATTTTAATGGTATCCTAGAGGTTTTTTATCAACAAGCTAACACTAATGAAAATTTTGATCAACCTAATATCCCTTCATTAATTCCTATCTTTTATTTAGATTTTAAACGTTTAATGGTTGTCAAAGATGAATTGGGATTAGATGTTAGTAATGCTCTTTTTAAGGCTTTGAGTAAAAGACTTAAGGCAAATATAGATTCAGATACAGTAATTGCTCGATTGGAAAATTATGAATTTTGTTTAATTAGCCCCCCCATTATTAGCAGACAAGTTGCCATAGATTTAGCTAAAAGTTTATTAGAAACTATTACCCCTCCTTTTATCTATAAAGGAGAAGACATTTATATCGATTTTAATATTGGCATTAGTTTTTATCCTGTGCAGGGATACTTAATTCATGAGTTATTAGGTAAAGCTCAAAAAGCAGTCAAAGTCAATGAAAAATTCGGACTAAATCAATATCAAGTATATTCTAATGCCTTACATAATTTTCGTAAAAATGAAATTTCCATTGAAGCAGAATTACATAAGGCTTTGGCAAGGGAAGAATTTGAACTTTTTTATCAACCAAAAGTAGATATTAAAACTAATAAAATTATTGGGGCAGAGGCACTTTTACGTTGGAATAATTCCACCCATAAGTTTATTTCTCCTGATGTTTTTATTCCTATTGCCGAGGAAATTGGTTTAATTGATTCTATTGGGGAATGGGTTTTAAATACTGCTTGTCAACAATTTAATGATGTTATTAAACAATATGGGGAAGATTTATTCATAGCGATTAATTTTTCTGCTCGACAGTTTAATAACACTGCTTTAAACCAAACTGTTTTCAAAATCTTAGCAAACAATTGTTTTAATGTTAATTTATTGGAAATAGAATTAACGGAAAGTATTTTGGTAAATAATCCAGCTTTAGTTGCTAAAAAATTAACTCGGCTAAAGTCATCTGGACTAAAAATAGCTGTTGATGATTTTGGTAAAGGTTATTCTTCTTTGAGTTATTTACAAAATTTTTATTTTGATATTTTAAAAATTGATCGTTGTTTCATCAAAGATATTGATAGTAATATTACTAATGCTAGTATTGTACGATATTTGATTGAATTATCTCATAAATTAGGTGTAAAAGTTGTGGCAGAGGGGGTGGAAACCAAAGGAGAGTTAGAGTTTTTAACTACTTATAATTGTGATGCTTTTCAAGGTTATTTATTCAGTCGCCCCCTTGCTTTTTCTGATTTCAAGAGGTTTATTTTTTCCCACCGCCAATCTTCTTTGAGTTAGATTGTAATTAGTGTTTTTGAAAAAATCTGAACTTAGCGATAAGTTAACTCAGATTTTATTTGCTCAATTTTTTCTTTGAGTTTATGTGTTTTTAATAAAGATTTTGTTTCTTCTATGGCTTCTTTTAAGTTTTTATAAATACCTATACGCCAAAGATAAAACCCTCCATTCCAAACTGCACTATCAAATAGTGAAGATTTTTCTGGTTGATTCAAGAGTTGTTTTAATTGAGTATAATAATCTTCATAATTATTTAATGAAATATCTTTTCTCGGTAAAGAAAATTCTTCTGGATGTAGTTTTAGGTACTCAAAACCTTCTTCTTTGTGAGGATTATCTATGGCGATGATGTTGGTTTGACTGAGTTTTAAATCTGGACTACCTTCTAAACCTTTGATGAGGGTAAATTTTTTCTTTCCTCTTAGTTTTAATGCTTCTCTAATCATTTTTTCGGTGGGGGGATGTACATATCCTGCCATAAGATGGCTTTCTCCGAGGTATGGTTGCCACATCAATTCTAGGGTTGCTAGGGGGGGACGTTTGCCAATTTCTTCTCTGTATTGCACTAATTTGTGGGCAGTCGGAAAGTGTTGGGGGAGATAGAGAAAGGAAAAGTTAGTTTTTTCTAATAATTCTTGAGCTTTTTTTAGGGTTAATGTGGTTAAGTCTATTTCTAAGTTTTGCCATATTTGAGCTAAGTTTAAGCCGTATTTGGTAGGCATTATTGTGCCTCCGTGCATTAAGACTGGTATGTTGTGGATGGCTAAAATTAGGGCGGTAATGGGTGAAATAGGAGCGAAGCGCGATCGCCCATCATAGGGGATTCCTAGTATAGTTAGGGGATAGGAAGTATTAGAAATAATATCTAATTTTGAGCCAAATTGATCATAAGCATCTAACATCCCGGCTAATTCTATGGGAGTGGGGCGTTTAATGCGATGGGCAATTAAAAAAGCACCTATTTGGGCGGGGGTAGCCACACCGGTTAACATCATCATCCCTGCTTGATAGGCTTCTTCTCTTGTTACGTCTTTATGGGTATGGGCACCGCTACCAACTTTTTTTAATAATTCTCTAAATTCTGCGCTCATTTTTTGGCTTTTTCCTATTTCTTTTTTTATTGCCCACTGGTGGCTAAAATTTTATTTATTGGTTTATTCTTTGTAAGGCTGATTGGGCATAAATCTCAATGTTTTCATCCCCTTGATGAGCAATTTCTGCTAAGTATTTTAGAGCTGGTTGAGCATTTAATTTTTCCCATGTGTAGCATAAATTCTTGATTATTTGGGGAGAAGTTTTAGGGAGAGAATTAAGTTGATAAAAATCAAGGGTTAATTGAATAATTTGGGGGAATTTTTTGTGATTTCTTATTCTACTAAATAAACCAATGATTTCTATGATAATTGATTCTGGAACTAAATATAATGCTTTTCCTAAACATTCTATGCTTAAGGTGGTTTCTTGCCATGCTAAAGCTTTAATAATCGTTTTTTGTAGTAAAACAGGAGTGTGGGGAGAAATAAGGGTATTGTAAAGGGCACTGGTGGCGTTGTTAGTTTTGAGGCGACTTAGGGAGATGGCAGTTTGTTGACATACTTTTAAGTCGATGTCATGGAGAAAAGGAATGATTTGCTCTGCCAAATTCTCAGGTGTAGATGATTTAGTTTTGAGAGCTAAACCTGTAATTGCCTCTTTTCTGACGATCGCACTATAATCTTCTAAGGCTTTAGTTAGTGTAGAAACTATTTCTGGGGTATCAAAGTTATTTAAAGATGCGATCGCACTTACCCTAACAGCAACATCATCATCATTTACCACGGACAACAAAGGTTGAATTACCTTGCTATGGGGAATTTGAGCCAAGGCTTTAGTCACAGATAAGCGATATTCAGGAATTGATAACAAAGGGGTGAGGGTGGCAATGGCTTCTTCCCCTTGAGAGCTTAGAGTTTGGGTTGCCAACGCAATTAAGTCCTCATCTACAGTATTGGCTAATAATTCACTGATAATTAAAATAATTTGAGGATTTTTTAGTTGACTTAAAATTTTTAAAGCATACCAACGATATTCCCCCTCCGCATCCTCATCAAGGACAACTGACTTTAATGGGGCTATTACCTCATCCCCATATTTTACCAAAACTTTGGCGATCGTCCATCGCTCCTCAAAATTTCCCCCTGCCAACAAATCCAAAACATAAAGCAAAGGCAAAGACTCTAGATCGTTATTATTTAGGGAAAATTGAGAATCATGGGATAAACTAGAAACCATTATTTTAGAGATCAACTTATTAGCTTATGATACCCTTACAAGGGTAAATTGATTTGTTCTCCCTTATTAGTAATTATTGCTACACTTTCCTTAAATTAATGTAAAAAAAGAATAATGAAAATCAAACATTACATAATCAAATTGTAGAGAACAAACCTAAAAAATACTAAAAAAGGCAAATTAGCTTAACTTTAAAGCATTAACAGGAACATCATCCCAACTTGAGACACTCCTAATAACAGCCTTCCAACCTTGTTTTTCTTGTTCTAGAGTTAATTTTTCCTCCCAATCTCGATGACACTCCTCCGCCGCTTGTTGATCATATCCAGCAATACAAGCTTGAATAATACCACAACTATCAATTTGTTCATTAATCCAAATAGTCATATTCTTTTATCCTCAATACTATAAAGCTAATAGTGAACGACTTATGTATATTGTAGATCGTTAATGCTTTGTATAATGTAGTATAACAGTCCTCAATTATTCGTAAAAATTTTAAATTAAGTTTTCCCTTAAATAAGATAGTAGGGGCAATTTTTTTATTACGACTGGGCGTTGCTTAATTATGGGATGAAATATAATTAAAATACAATAAATATTCAATATTTTAAATATTATTACTACTCCCCATTGCCTACCTAAACTAAAAATCATATTTAAATTCAGCAATGCCCCAAAATCAAATCCTTTTATTCCCGAGCCTCGTATCTATTAAAATGAATTTGTCTAACTAAATAAAAAAAATGACCTATTTAGAAACCACTGCCCAGTTTTATAGTGATGTAGCTCAAACCCCTGAAGTGGGATTATGTTGTGTTCAAAGTACCCCCCTCCAACTTCCCGGGTTAAAAATTCCTCCTATCATGGCACAAATGAATTATGGTTGTGGTACAACAGTACACCCCAATGAATTAGTCAACAGTCCCACGGTTTTATATGTTGGAGTTGGGGGTGGTTTAGAAGCTTTGCAGTTTGCTTATTTTAGCCGTCGTCGGGAAGGGGTAATTGCGATCGAACCTGTGGAAAAAATGAGGGAAGTTGCGATCGCAAATCTAAAAAAAGCAGCCAAAGAAAATGATTGGTTTCAAGAAAATTTCGTCGATATTAGGAATGGTGACGCTTTTAATTTACCCGTTGCCGATGAGTCAGTAGATTTTGTTGCTCAAAACTGTTTATTCAACATATTTGAACCCGAAGACTTGAACAGAGCTTTAAAAGAAGTATTTCGGGTTCTAAAACCGGGAGGAAGACTATTAATGAGTGACCCCATAGCCACCAAACCCATTCCTCAACATTTACAAAAAGATGAACGTTTACGCGCCATCTGTTTATCTGGAGCATTAACCTACGACCAATATATCAAGCATTTAATTGATAGAGGTTTTGGACAGATAGAAATTAGGACTCGTCGCCCTTATCGCCTATTAGACAACCATACTTATCAACTAGATGAACCCTTATTATTAGAAAGTTTGGATACCGTTTCTTTTAAAGTACCAATTCCTCAAGATGGAGCTTGTGTTTTTACTGGTAAAACAGCAATTTATCATGGAAATTCAGAGTTTTTTAATGATAAGGCAGGACATATTTTAAGCAAAGGTATTCCCGTCTCTGTGTGTGATAAAACTGCTTCAAATTTAGATCAATTTTCCGATATTTTAATTACTGACTCTACGTGGCATTATGACGGTGGAGGATGTTGTTAACAGTAAAAAAGGAAATTTTACTACTTTTAAAACTACACCTTATAGTAAATTGGGTTGAAAATTAAAACCCAATATTAGTTACAGATAATTTCAAAAATAAATATGCGAACTCAAATCTTGTCAAGACTAACCCCTTTTAAAGATAGATTACAACAACCTTTAACAAAAAATAAAATTAATGTTTTACAAATTAACTTAGGTAAAAAATGTAATTTAGCTTGTAAACATTGTCACGTAGAAGCCAGTCCAAAACGAACAGAAGAATTAACCCCAGAAATTTGTAATCAACTAATAGAATTAATAGCCAAATTTCCCCAAATAAAAACTATTGACTTAACGGGGGGGGCTCCAGAGTTAAACTATGGCTTTAAATCTTTAGTAGAAACAGCTAGAAAGTATCAAAAAAATGTAATTGTTAGATCTAATTTAACTATTTATTTTGAGGAAGGTTTTGAAGATATTCCCGAATTCTGTCGTCAAAATCAAGTTAAAATAGTGGCTTCTTTACCCTGCTATTTAGAAGACAATGTTGATGCAATGAGAGGTAAAGGGGTTTATGATAGTTCTATTCGGGCAATAAAATGGCTAAATAAATTAGGTTATGGTTATGATTTAAGTTTAGATTTAGTTTATAATCCTAAGCTACCTACTTCTGAAAAATTTTCTTTAACTCCCAATCAAATCAAGTTAGAGCAAGATTATAAAAAGTTCTTACAAGAACATTTTGATATTCAATTTAACAACCTACTAACTATTACAAATTTACCTATTGGTAGAACAAAATTGTATTTAGAAAGAAACAACTTAGACAAATCATATTTAAGTTTTTTACAATCTAATTTCAATACTGATACTATCAACAGTTTAATGTGTCGTAATGAATTATCTATTGATTATTTAGGTAATATTTATGATTGTGATTTTAATCAAATGGAAAATTTACCTTCAAAAATGGTAAATGGTGAAACATTAACAGTGGCTAAATTGTTAGAAATGGGTAGTTTAGATGTGCTTGAGGAAGTAATTACCGCATCTCATTGTTATGGTTGCACTGCGGGTAGTGGTTCGAGTTGTGGAGGTGCTTTGACTTAGTTGTTGTTAGAAGCTATGATGGGATTTATTGGCAGTTATATTTTCTGTCATTTTCTGTTAATAATCTACATTAATTATCCAAGTTTTTACTATGGTGTTTCCTTTGATGATAATGTTTTTAATTCTTCAACTTTCAATAAAATAAAATACTCATAAAAAGCTTGTAAAGTACACCAAGCAAAACCAGCTTTACCATCAAGAAAACCCCTTAAAATAAAGTACATATACAGCCAACGAAAAAAAGGACGTAGGGGGATTCTCAAAGATAAATCTTTTAATGCTCTGCGTCTAATTAATTCGGTTTTACCAAAAAATAAATCATACCAATTAATTTCTTTTCTAGCTTCTTTTTGCCTAATTGTTTCTAAGGCTTCATCGGTAGAATAACGATTATGTTTTTCTAGCCAACGGCTTAAGCCTTTGCTACAGGTAAAATGAGGATAGGGATTTTTTAAATAATTTGTTTCCCCTAAACAAACTTCTCTTTCTGCATGACCAAAATCGGTAAAATAGACTTTGTTTTTTCTAAATAAACGCATCTGGTGACGAGGATATTGAGAACTATAACGAATCCATTTTCCTAAAAACATCATTTTTTCAGGAACGTAATAGCCTACATATTGATCATTTTTAATGGCTTCTAAACATTCATTAAACAATTCGGGGGTAAACCTTTCATCTGCTTCTAGTAAATAGACCCAATCATATTTTGTGGTAATGTTTTGTAACATCCATGTACGTTGCTTTCCGTGGGATTCAAAAGGATGTTTAACAATCTGGACAGGATATTTAGATGCAATGTCAAGGGTTTTGTCTGTACTGTAGGAATCAACCAAGATAATGTCATCACATTCTAAAACTGATTCAATACAATTAGCGATGTCAATTTCTTCGTTATAGGTGAGTATAAAAATTGAAAACATTAGTTATTTTATCTTAATAATTAAAATTTAATCTTTGACTGTTGTAATAATTAAAGTTTTGATGTTAATAAACAATGATATATGTATTTTTTGTTTGATAAGATATAACTTTTTATATGAAGCAAGGAAATAAAATTTAAGATTACTTGAGATTGAAAAGAAAGATTCGTTATGGGTTTTCTATCTAAGGCTTTATAAAAAAAGTTTATAATAATTTTATAGCTTAAATTTGTTTAGTTTTAATATTTATTTTCATGGAATGGCAAGAAATCGGCGGTAATTGGTTATTGATTCCCTCACAGCCTATAGGCATCATACACTTTCTGGGGGGAGCTTTTGTGGCAACTGCCCCCCATATTACTTATCGTTGGTTATTAGAAAAGTTAGCAACTCAAGGATATTTAATTATTGCAACTCCTTTTATTAATACTTTAGACCATAAAACGATCGCCCTTAGTGTATTAAATAAGTTTGAGAATGTATTATACAGATTAGGTCAAAATACAGGGCTAGATGTAAAATATTTACCTATCTATGGTATTGGTCATAGTATGGGTTGTAAATTACATTTATTAATTTGCAGTTTATTTGATGTGGAGAGGGCAGGAAATATTTTAATTTCTTTTAACAATTACCCTTTACAAAAAGCTATTCCTTTTATGGATCAGATCATACCTTCTATTAGTGATAATCTTAAAAATAATTGGAAAATTGACCCTAACTTGCAATTTGAATTTACTCCCTCTCCCTCACAAACTAATGATATTGTGGCGAAAAATTATTTAACTCGTCGTAATTTATTGGTTAAATTTAGTAATGATAATATTGATCAAACTTTAACTCTCCAACCTATTTTTTAAAATCTTTTTCCTAATATGATTTCTACTTTACAGTTACAGGGAAATCACTTGACTCCCTTGGGGCAAGATATTGAGTGGCAAGTGGGGGAAATTTTTACTCCTTTTGATGCTGTGGGGCAGTGGGTAAAACAAAATTTTTCCCGTGATTTATACGGTTTGGAAAAAGAGATTTCTCGTTGGTTAAATCCGACTAATTATGTATATGCTGACTAATTTTTAGGGTGATGACATCAGTATTTGTTTAGTTTTAGCTTTATTTTTTGGTATAATTTATATCTAAAATAAAAGTGTTACCTTAAAATAATTATATAAATCTATGACTACTTATTATTATCTTGTGGCTAGTGAAAAATTTATGACTAGCGAAAATGAAAATCTGCACGAAGTTTTAGAAGAAAGAGAAAGATTTTATCAAGACCATAACAAAGAGGTTGATTTTTGGTTTATTAAAGAACCAGCATTTTTAGATGCTCCTGAATTAGCTAATGTCAAGGCAAAATGTCCTC
>PXEJ01000021.1 GCA_003566215.1 Cyanobacteria bacterium T3Sed10_376R1m
ATGATGATAAGGCTTATCCTTTCGATGAAGAAGTGGTGGAATTTATTTCTGTTGTATCAGGTGGTTTACCTCGTTATATAGAAGTTATTTCTCATTTACTTTGGTCTTCAAAAGCAGAAGAAAATCATTCTGGTTCAGTTGATATTCAAACAGCAAGACGAGTATTTACAAATAAATATAAAGCTAAAGCCTCGGCATACTTTAAGCAAATATGTCAAGAATATCAACTTTCTTCAGAAGTTGAAGGCTTTATGAATCTTTTATTTTTGGAGGGAGGATATAAACTATCAATTCAAGAACTTTCAACACGAAATTACAGCAGAGTTCACGTTTTTTATCAACTTAGCAACTCTCAAATTATTAGTGTTTTTCGCAAAGTTAATAAAATTATCAGAAATAAAATCGAGCAAGAAGCTGATTTTCCTAAAATCTTAGAAGTTATCAGAAAAAGATCATACATATTTTCATTGACAAATTTAGCATATAAAAATATTTATCTGTAATTTATATTTTTGCATTTTAATTAAGACATAAATTTAAGTTTTTATGAACAATAAACAATCCAATCAATCAAATAATAATTCATCTGAATATCTCTCTGATACATTAATTGATTATTTAAAAAAATTACAACAAGAAAATTGGTATGATTTAACAGCAACTTTTCGTGAACCATTATCTTCTATTCTTCCTAAACTTAGAGAAGTCGATGAAAAGGAGATATATGATAATTACAAATTAGAATCTATTGTCAAGAAATTAACAGGTTCACCAAGTTCTAATATATCAGTCAATGGAATTCGTGAATGGCTAAATCAATTTGAGACTTATCTTGATAAGAATATAGCTTATTTATTATTGAAAGAATTTCAGTTTTTTTCCGAAGATAGTATAAAGTCATCAGTTGAAAATTTACGAAATAAACTGTTGAATTATTTGATTCATCGGGAACAGTTAGAAAATATATTTAATTCTCTTGAAAATCCATCAGAAAAAACGGAAATAAAATTTAAGAGATGGCTTCAAAGCAAGGTTATTCGATATGCTTGGCTTCCTTTGGATGATTGTGAAAGTCAATACCAACTTTGGTCATATTATGAAACTAATGCTTTAGATGGATCTGAAAGTAGTTGCCCTTCAGTAAGTAAACCAAAATCTTTAGAAGATTATTTTAAAGGAGAATATTACAATTCAGATAAGGTAACACCTCAAAGTACAGTATTTGTTTTTATGGATTACACAAATGCAACTGGTTCACAACTATCAAAATGTATCAGTAAAATTAATTCACTTTTAGGAAAATATCCGAAGTGGAAAGATTCATTTTTTATATTTTTATATGTTGTTGAATCAAAAATTATTGATAAAAAAAATCTGGACAGCAAATTCACAGCTAATAATAATTGGCAAACTATTGCCGATCACACAATGCTTGACTACAAAGATGAAAAAATTATCAATCTTTTATCTCACTATCATATAACAGAAGAAGAATATGATAATTTTATACAAAAATATTGTGAACGTTCTGGTAATAAATCTATTGGTTATCATAATCACGCTTTTTTAACTTGTACTCACCGAAGTTGTCCTAATAACACACTCTCCTTTTTTCAAAAATCGTCATCTCAAGAATGGAATACAATGTTTCAAAATAGTCAAGTTAGAAGTAGTATTCCTTATCGACAAAAGGAAAAGGAACTTGGCATTGCTGATTTTGAGTATGATTTGTATTTAGTACGAATCACTAAACTGTTCAATTACTGTTATTTCGAATTGCTAGATTTTTATCCTCATACCTTGATTCAGCAACGCCACTTTACTGTTCTTTTTTACAATATCCTACTGCAATTCAGCAACGCCGTATTTTAATATTAAGTTAATTAGGCTCGTTTCGTTTTTTGAAAGAGCGATCACTTGTAGGCGGACTCGAGGCGTGAAAACCAACAGAATAGATCATTATCTTCACAATTAATGAGTTATTGCAATATAGTTTAAAGAGTAAGATTAGGACATTTTCCATTGAATATATTTTTCCTCTTAGCCAAAACTGAGGTTAAATATATTCGGCGGGTCTTCTTAATAGAATAAAGGGATTACCTGCTATGATGTTATAACCTGAATATTGACTAAGAGCATTAGCTTTTGCATTAATCCACTCAGGATGGTCATCATTCCATAAAGGATGCCGTAAAATTAAAATATCTTGTCTGCGGCGATTCTGATGTACAAAACCGATTAAAGAACCAAATTGCACAGGTGAACCATATCCCAATAGTTGGAGAGTGGCAGGTATTGGTGCGTTTTTGCCTTTTATTAAACGATTCCAAGGATTGGGTTGATTACCCCAAGGTGTTTGTAAATCGATAACAGCATTTGTATCACTCACCAATCGAGCCATATCTAAGGCTAATTTCCAATCTAAAACAGGATGATAGGGTAAATTACGATAGTCTTGCAAACAGAGATTACAGGAAGTATCACATTCATTAGCATGTTTTGACTCTAACCATTTATGAGCAAGACTGTTAACAAGATTAATATCAGCTTGAGTTAATAAACGTTGAAATTCTTGTGGTTGTGCCAGAAAACGACAATATCCAGCCCCATTTTCTAATTGATCTGATAAAAATCCTTGTCCGATTATATTCCCTGCCGAATCTTGAATAGTACGCATACCGGCCTGTAATTCCTGCGGATCAATATCTAATAATGCCGCCGCCCCTACTTGTAACCAAAAAGCAAAAGAATACCATGCAGCCCTTCCTTCAATAGTGGTAGGAGATGCAGATATACCCGTTTGCCATTGATTGACAGTCACTAACAAAACATCTGTTTTTCTTTTTGATAATAAAGCGATGCGATAACAGTTACCTGAAGCATTAACACGATTGCGATTATTATTATCAGACTGAATAGTATCAGTATCAATAGAATAAACTCCATGTCTGTATTTTCCATCTATTGTTACTCGATCGTAAAAATCAAAACCTCCTTGCCCACCATTATCATTAACAGAAAGAATCTGATCGTTAAAAGACAATACAGAAGCATTGGTGTTAGCTATTGCCGTACCGTTATTATTTCCCTGTACTTGATTAGGATTGACACTGAGAGAAGGACGAGTCGATCGAGGTGTCCACTCAAATTGTCCGTCATAATCTTGGGGATTGAGATCTGTTAGAAAGCCTTTCGGTTCTCTAGCATCAAGATAACGCATTTCATTTGCTCCACAAACAGGACATTGAGTTATAGGTGGTTCTAATCCTCCTTGAGGTGGTTGATTCAAGATATTTTGAGGGAAAACGACCGCCTGACAATTACGACATAAGCCGATGGATTCATTTCCTTGAGTTAAATCAGGATATAAACCTGCTTGAGTACCAACTTGATTACCTTGAGGAATAA
>PXEJ01000376.1 GCA_003566215.1 Cyanobacteria bacterium T3Sed10_376R1m
AAGCAACTTCTAGGGTAGAGGGATCTAAATATTTTTCTACTTCTTGGCTAAATCCTTCTATTTCTGAAGGTTTAAAGGATTGTCCCTCTACTGAATAATCTACTCTTTGGGGTCTTACTTTGTGGTTTGTGCCATTTTTGTCTATGGCAATCCAATCTTTTTTTCCTTCTGGTTTTTCGACTACGGCTAAACGGCGATCGCCATTTACTTTTATTTCTATGAGCGTACCTTTTTCCACTCTGAATCCTTTTTAAATTTGATCAGCAATCTTTAAATTTTAAGATGTCTAGGGACAAGTGTAAAGTTTTTTGTCATCAGTCTTGAACGTTTATTGCAGTAGTCCCTAATCCATTATCCCTGAGATTGATAGTTGAGGTAGGTTGATCAAATTAACTATGGTTTTAGCTATCTGCCTTGAATTGTGAACAGAACCATAAAATATTTATTTTATAGATCAATCTTCTGGCAATATTTTGACAGGATAGCATAACTTTTATGAAAAAACTAAAACTTTTTCGGTGAAGGGAAAGTTGGTGATGTGGTGGAAGTAGTTTTTGTGTATATTTAATAGAAATTGGCAAAGATTGATCTTGTTCTATACTATAAATCTTTCACAGATTCTATCACTTGTTTTCCTAAGTTAACATCATTTAAACGATCAATTTCTCTGATACCAGTGGGGCTAGTAACATTAACTTCTGTGAGATAATCACCAATAACATCAATGCCGACAAAGAATAAACCATCGGCAATTAATTGAGGGGCAACGGCATTACATATTTCTAAGTCTCTGGGGGTAATCTCGGTTTTAGCGACTGTACCTCCTACCGCCATGTTTCCTCTAAACTCTTTTCCTGTGGGAATGCGATTAACTGCACCTAGAGGTTTACCATTAACCATGATAATTCTTTTGTCTCCCTCTTTGGCCGCAGGCAAGTATTCTTGTACCATTACTGGTTCTTGTGCTTGTTTTGTGCTAATCTCGATCAAGGAGTTGAAGTTGCGATCGCCCTCTTGCAAAAATAAAATGCCTTCCCCTGCCTTACCTCCTAGAGGTTTTATCACCGCTTTACCCTTTTTCTCCAAAAACTCAGCAATTACCGATTTACTTTGGGTTACAATAGTCTCAGGGGTCACAGAAGGAAAGTTTAGGGCATAGATCTTTTCATTAGCAGATCTAATACCTTGAGGGGAATTAATAACCTTTGTTTTACTGGTGTCGATGCAATCTAAAATATAGGTAGCATATAAATAACTTACCGTAACGGGGGGATCTTTACGCATAAAAACCCCATCAAAAAAATCTAGGGGTAAAAGTTTAGACTCAGAAAATTTGAACCAATGATCAACTTTCTGCCAATGTCCATTAACTAATTTTACAGGTTCGAGAAAAATAGACTGTAAATTAGCGTAAGCTCTCCCTTCAATGATACTTAGCTGATGTAGATAGGTAGTCCATACCTCATGACCTAACATTTGAGCCGCCTCCATCATAGCTACACTACTATCATGGGTAGGATCTAATTGGGCAACCGGATCAATTATAAAGGCAAATTTCATTGAATATAAGATTAATAATGGATTTAAAAAGTTGACGGTTGAAGAGAAATTTTAGTTAATTAGACAGCGACGTTATTAATTAATTCCTAAAATTTGATCTAATTCTCCTTGTCTTTCTAGGGCGTATATATCATCACAACCCCCTATATGCTGATCATCAATAAAGATTTGTGGTACGCTTGTCCTACCATTTGCCCTTGCTGACATTTTTATTTTTCCCTTTCTATCTCCATCTAAACAATATTCAGTAAATTCTACGTTTTTTTGCTTTAATAATTCTTTCGCACGAACGCAAAAAGGACAAGTACTCCAAGTGTATATTTCTATATTAACGGTCATGACTCTTTATATTTCTTTACATTTAGTTCATTGTATCAAAAAGTAGGATCATTAAATTATAATTGTAGTTCATCGGGGTCTAAAGCCCCTGTAAAAGTTAAAAGCTATCGAAAAATACGACTTCAGAAAAATCTAGCTGTCCTGATCTAGGATTTGCAGGGGCGATCGCCTTTCCGACTACAATCATATAGGATAGGACATAATCAGAAGGTAAATTGACAATTTCTGCTACCTTGTCTTTGTCAAAACCGATCATGGCACAAGTGTCATAACCCATGGCTTTAGCCCCTAACATAATATTTTGTCCCGCCATACCAGAGGATCTCATTACTTCATCCCTCTGCAATTGTGGTTTATCATCGTAAAAACCACTAATCATTGGTACAATTTGTTCTTGTACTTTTTCGGGGGTGTTGCGCCAATATCTTTGGGGATTTTTCTCGGATGCTTTTAAGTCACCACAAATCAAAATAACAATAGAAGCATCACTTACTTGAGCTTGGTTAAAAGCAGCCTTTTTTAATTTTTCTTTCGTTTCTTGGTTTTTTACCACCACAAAGCGCCAATTTTGCATATTAAAGGAAGTAGGAGAAAGTAAGGCACATTCCATTAAATCTTTAATTTCAGCATCGGTCATTTTATGATTAGGATCATATTTTTTTATTGATCTTCTTTCTTTAATTGCTGTTAGTGTATCCATCGTCAACCTTTAAATATTAAGAATTATTAAGATAAGTATAACAAGTTCTCGTTATTTTTCAGCTTGAATAAATTTGTTTAGTAAACTGAAATAAGTTAAAGTCTTAATGTCATTGCAATTATTCCTAATATTTTTTTTAGTTTGGGCTTATGGTTCGTTTAAAATCTTGGCAGTGGCTTATTTTAGGAATTCCCGCCATCACACTTATTATTTTTTTCATGGTTGCCACGGGATTACAAATCCACCAGTGGGGTGTTAACTGGATATGGGCGGTTTTTATTCTCTTTTTGGTGGCTTGGCGTTGGCTATTGGTAAAATGGACTAAACCTTTGTTTCCTGATGTGGAAAATATTATATCTTCTGCCCAATATGACTTGGATAATAGTTCCCCTAGTTTTGAAAATAGTGATCCTGAAGTTATCGCTAAGCTAGAAGAAGCCCTACAAAATATTTTAGTAGAAACCAAAGAAGATCCGCCCATCTGGGAAGATTTACAGTTATTTTTCCAACGTTGTCAAGATTTGGTAAAGGCGATCGCACTTATTTATTACCCTGAAGAAAAATATCCCCTACTGAACATTTACATACCCCAAGCCTACAAGCTAATTCGGGGCACAGTGGACGATATGGATCAATGGATGAATCAACTATCCCCTGCCTTAAATCAAGTTAGTATAGCCCAGGGGTATCAAGGGTATCAAATATATCGTAAACTAGAACCCTCAGCTCGTAAACTTTTGAAAGTTTGGAACTGGGCACAATGGGCCATAAACCCCGCCCTAGCAGCCACCAAACTAGCTA
>PXEJ01000399.1 GCA_003566215.1 Cyanobacteria bacterium T3Sed10_376R1m
AATTAAGGATAATATTGCTATTTTATCTGCTCCTGATCGTGGTTATGAGTTGGATGATTTCATTGCGGGTAGAGTGGCAATGCAGGTTACGGGCCCTTGGACTTTGGCTCAGTTAAGGGAAAGTGGTATTGATTATGATGTTTTTCCTTTACCTATTATTGACACACCAGCTACGGTGTTGGGGGGAGAAAGTCTATTTGTGTTTAAAACTAATCCTTCACAAGAAGAGGCATCTTTAAGATTTTTGGAGTATATCTTGGGGGAAGAATTTCAGACTCAATGGGCTTTAAAAACAGGTTATTTACCGATTAATGTGAGGGTTAAAGATTCTTCTGAATATCAAACTTTTTTGGAGGAAAATCCTGCTATTAACGTATTTTTGCAACAGATGGAAAATGCTCAGTCTCGTCCTATTATTGCTGATTATCCTACTATATCTGAAAATTTGGGACGGGCGATCGAGTCCTCTTTGTTGGGGCAAAAAAAACCTCAAGATGCTCTTATTGAATCCCAAAAACGCCTTGAGTTATCTTTGGATAAGTAGATATTGTAATACGGGCAATTTGCTCGTACTACAATACTTGGTTTTATAAAGCGCCTAAATTAGCTAATCCTAAAATAACCCCTGCTCCTAAAAGATGACCAAAGCTGGTGGTGGCTAATACTGCTGGTAAACCAAAACCACCAAAAAGGTTGGAAGATGGCATTTGAGGTCCTTCGTTAGGATATTTGATGGTGAATTTACCAATTGCGATCGCAACAATATTGCAAACTATCATGGTAAAAGCTACGTTAAGATTCCATTCAATGGTAGTAGGAATGGCGGTGGCTAAAATTGAAGTTAAATGTAACATCGAATACTTTTCCTAATATATATAAATGAGGTTTTCAAAGTTTTTATTTTACACTCAATCTAGGAAAAAGTTCTTGTTTTGTTGCAATACTTTGCAATTAGTATTCTCAATAGTCTCCAATTCATTATCAATTAGTTCTAACCTCTTAACAATAAAGACCTAATCCTTAATAATAGTAAAAGTGTCTTTAATAAGAGTAAAAATGTCTTTGAGGTTAAATGATGGCTATCTCAATTTTAATTAGTTTTTCCTTGATCCTAGTTTCTTATTTGTTAGGTTCAATTCCTACGGGTTATCTAGTGGGGCGTATTGTAAAAGGAATTGACATTCGGGAATATGGTTCGGGATCAACTGGGGCAACAAATGTACTAAGAATTATTGGTAAGGAAGCGGCGATCGGGGTTTTGGTGGTAGATATGATTAAGGGGATGATGGCAGTAGCAGTAATCAAATTTGCTTACAGTCAAATTAATAGTAATTTTTTACCCTTAAGTTGGCAAGATTGGTTAGTAATGGTGTCTGCCTTATTAGCGGTTTTAGGTCATAGTAAGTCTATCTGGCTCAACTTTTCCGGAGGTAAATCCGCCGCTATTAGTTTGGGGATTTTATTGGTGATGAATCCCTTTGTTGGCTTTGGTACTTTGATCACATTTCTTCTAGTTTTATCTATTTCTCGCATTGTCTCTTTAAGTTCTCTTAGTGGTGCGATCGCAGTTAACCTATTCATGGTCATCTTCAACCCTTCCGTACCCTACTTAATCTTTTCCATCCTTGCAGGATTATATGTAACAATTCGTCATAGTAGTAATATAAAACGAATTATTGCAGGAACAGAACCTCGAATAGGTCAACCAGTTTCCTCTTAAATTTAATCGAGCTATCTCTTAGAAAATTAATTATGACCAATCCTTTTTTAAACCTTGAATATGAACCAGCAATGGAAAATCTAGGGGAAGATTACTATGATATAGTAACCCCAGCAGAATTTCCTCAACACATACTAAGGTTTGCCAATAAATCCCTCTTACCCACCATTGGCTTAAGTGAAGATTCTGTTAGAGAAAAAGATTGGCTAGAAATCTTTGGTAAATTTCAAGGGTTATGCCCTGCCCTCGCCCTCAAATATCATGGTTATCAATTTGGGCAATACAATCCCTTTTTAGGGGATGGGAGGGGCTTTCTCTATGGACAAATAAGAGGTAGTGATGGTAGATTATACGATTTTGGCACAAAAGGCTCTGGGCGCACTCCCTACTCTCGCACCGCCGATGGTAGATTAACCCTAAAAGGAGGAGTAAGGGAAGTAATTGCGGGGGAAACATTACATCGTTTAGGAGTGAACACATCCCGTTGTTTTACCCTCATTGAAACAGGGGAATCATTATGGCGTGGCGATGAACCTTCCCCTACCCGTTCATCGGTAATGGTAAGATTTAGTCATTCTCATATTCGTTTTGGTAGTTTTGAAAGATTACATTATTTACAAAGAACTGATTTAATAAAAAACTTATTAGACCATGTCATCTACTATTATTATCCTCACCTTTGTAACCAAGAAAATTCCTATAAAAAGTTTTATGGAGAATTAGTAAAAAGAGTTGCTAAATTATCTGCCCAGTGGATGGGAGCTGGTTTTTGTCATGGTGTTTTAAATACCGATAATATGTCCATTACTGGGGAAAGTTTTGATTATGGACCTTTTGCTTTTATTAATACCTATGATCCAAAATTTATTGCCGCCTATTTTGATTATGGTGGACGTTATAGTTATGGTAATCAACCTTTAATTTGTCGCTTAAACTTAGAAAAATTACAAGTACCTTTATCTCTTATCATGCCTTTTCAGGATTTACATGAAGAGCTAAGTTATTTTGATGATTATTATGAAAAATATTATCAAGAAATAATGCTCAAAAAATTAGGTTTTGTTAATTTACCACAAAAACTAGGTGCTGATTTAGTTCGAGAAACTGTCAATTTATTAAAAGAGTCTCAAGTTAATTATCATCAATTTTTTATTAATTTAGTTAATGATTTTAATTATAGTTGGCACGAAAATCATAATTTAATTTTAGAAAATAGGGATATTATCTCTAGTAACTTAGAACAATGGAGCATTTTATATCATAAAGCTTTAGAGAATTTTGTTAGGGAAGAATTAGACGAAATTAAATGTAATTTGAGTAAATATAATGCCCCGATTATTCCTGTTCGATCTGTAATTGAAGAGATTTGGCAACCTATTAATGATGATGATAATTGGCAGTTATTTAATCAGTTTTTACAAGATTTATATAAATCTTTTTAAAATTTTATATAATACCAATTCCTGTTTCTTTCTCTATCCAACTAGCTACTTATTTTTCTGTCAAAAGCCCCCCATTATCTGCTTTTAACTCTAATTGCGACTTTATAGATTCCACTTTATCTTTACTGCTAAAATATAGCGTTTTTTATAATTATGAGATACATTTATTATTCTCAAATTCCCCGAATTTGCGGGGGATTTAGGGGGGATCTTTTTGTACCCCGTAACCAT
>PXEJ01000082.1 GCA_003566215.1 Cyanobacteria bacterium T3Sed10_376R1m
ATTCTCCCTGCACATTCGTCTCCCCAGTCAAGCCTAACGCCCCAGTCATTAAACCAGCACGACTAAGCCGACGAGAAATCAACTTTCCTGCCAAGGCGATGCGATTCATAATGGAGCTTAAATCTTGGGCATCAGGAGAAAAACTTTGTAATTGTTGCAATACATGACGAGATAAAGTAGTGCAATCTCTGTCAAGGGTATATTCTGGAATTACCAGATCAGGTTGTGTAACTGTCATAATTAAGATTTTTTATTCTTACGTTATCATTCTAAAACAATCCAATAAATCAAGATAAAAAATATCAAATCAAATAACCCTGTTCTATCTCTCGGATTGTGCTAAAGTAAAAATGCTGTTAATCATTAACTGTTCACGATTCCCTATTCATTGCCTTTAATGGATGTTATTTTTGATATTGATCTTGTTCACACAGCCGAACTATTAGAATTAAGTCGAATTTCAATTATTAGACTTAAATATGATCGTATTCTCAACTTTGACTATGATCAAAAAGAAATACCATCCGCTACTGTTGAGCAAGTTTTTGACTGTACAAAAGCAGAAAATTATTTTCCTATTTATGATGTTAAATTATCAAAATTATCGGACTCTGCCCTAATTAGTTATGCTTGGAGTAATGCTCCTGAAATTATTAAAATAGAATCAAAAGAAGAAATTTTAGCTTTAACAAAGAAAAAAGAAACAGAAAATTTATTTAACTTAGATTCCTTACAATCTTTATTATTAGTTCCTTTATTTATTAGGAAAGATAACAATAAATATAAACCTGTTATTTTGGGCTATTTAATTTTACAAAATTATCACCCGAGAAAGTGGCAGATTGCTGAACTAGAAACTTTTAAGTGGATTGCCAAACAAGTCACTACTGCTATTTTGAGTCAACAAACTTTGGCTAAGGTTCAATCAGTAGTTGACGAACGAACAAGTCAGTTAAAAATTAGTTTAGATGTTCAGAAAAAATTATCTAATAAATTGCGATTTCATTTAGAAGAGTTAAGAAATCTAAATAAAATTAAAGATGAATTTATTGCTAGTCTCAGTGATGCTCTAAAAACTCCTCTTTCTAATCTAAAAATAGGGATTAAAATGCTTAATTTAGTTAATAAAAATGAATCCCTTAAAAAATATATTGATATTTTAGATGATGAGTGTGAAAAAGAAATTAATCTAGTTAATAATCTTTTAGCTTTGCAAAAATTACAGTCTAATGATACTGAAATTCAAAGACAAAAGATAAATATCAAGCTTTGTTTAGATCAGTTATGTAGTAACTTCCGTCAAGAATTAGATGATCGTAATATCAAGTTAAATCTAAAGTATAAAATTAAGTATATTTACACTGATATTAATAGTATTACTTTGATCCTAAAAGAATTAATTAAAAATGGGGGTAAATTTTCTGTTTCTAATAGTACCATTGAGATAAATATTTATAAAGATAAACAATTTTTCTATATAACCATTACGACTTTAGGTGCTCAAATTAATGAAAAGGAACAAAGTAGTATTTTTCAACCTTTTTATCAAGGTAGTAATGTTGATAATGTGACTAACAGTGGCACAGGATTAGGACTTGCATTAGTTAAGTCTTTAGTAGAAAATTTAAACGGTAAGATAGAAGTTTCTAGTTTGTTATGTGCAAACTCTGGACATTATATTAATACTTTTACTCTCACTTTTCCCCAAGAACTTCATGAAGTTTCCTCAGTCTAATTTATCATGGGATCGTGATCATTATTCTCCCTTAAAACGTCAATGGGATATTTTTCGCACGGCATTAAAATTTATTTTCTTGATTTTTCAAGATTTTTGTTTACAAAAAAAATCTAGTTTTCAAAGACAAAAAAGAGCTAGATGGCTTGTTCTTAAACTTATTCAATTAGGTCCTACTTTTATAAAAATTGGTCAGGCTTTATCTACTCGCCCTGATTTAATTCCTTTAGAATATGTTGAAGAATTTAGTCAATTGCAAGACCGAGTTCCTCCTTTTTCTTCGGAAGATGCGATCGCACTTATAGAAATGGAATTAGGGGAATCTATTTATAAAATTTATGAACAATTTGAAGCCACTCCCATTGCTGCGGCTAGTCTTGGACAAGTTCATAGAGCAAAACTCACAACAGGGGAAGAAGTAGTAATAAAAGTACAAAGAAAAGGTTTAGAAAAATTATTTAAACTGGATTTTAAAGTATTAGAAAGATTAGTAAAACTTGCGAATATTTTTTTCCCGGGCTTCAAAAAATACCAATTAGACCTAGTTTATCAAGAATTTTTTGAATTACTGTTCACTGAAATTGACTATATAAATGAAGGAGAAAATGCAGATCGTTTTCGATTTAACTTCCAAAAGAAACAAAACGTAATTGTCCCCAAAGTTTACTGGGAATATACTACAAGAAGAATTTTAACCCTAGAATATCTCCCCGGAATCAAAATAAATGATCGAGAAACCCTGACCAAACAAGGTGTTTCCATTAAATCTGTTATAGAGTTAGGAATCTGTACATATCTAAAGCAACTACTAGAAGACGGTTTTTTTCAAACTGATCCCCATCCGGGTAACATGGCTGTAAGAAATGATGGTGCAATCATTTTTTATGACTTTGGCACCATGGCAGAGGTTAAAGGATTAGCCAAAGAACAAATGGTACAAACGTTCTTTGCTGTCTTGAGAAAAGATACAGATCAAGTGTTGGATATGTTGATTTATATGGGTTTGATTGAAAGAATGACGGACATGACAGCGGTCAAGCGTTTAATTAGCTTTTTATTAGAAAGATTTAGAGATAAACCCATTGATGTCAATGCTTTTCAAGAAATTAGTACAGAAATTTATGTCATGTTTGAGCAACAACCTTTCCGTTTACCTCCTCAAATGACTTTTATTGTTAAAGCACTAACTACCCTTGATGGCATTGCCCGAAATTTAGATCCAGATTATAATCTTTTAGCCGCTAGTCAACCCTTTATTACAAGTATTGCTAAATCTGGTAACCAAGTTAATATGTTAGGGGTAATTGTCAGACAAACAAAAATATTCATTAAAGAGCAATTTTATAAGCCATCAACTTTGGAAAATTTAGTCCGTGATTTTCAGACAAAATTAGATGGGGGAGAGTTACAGGTTAGGGTAAGATCCTTAGAAAGTGAACGTACTTTTAAAAATATTTATTTGGCACTAAAAACTCTTATTTATGCTTGTTTGACGGGTTTTTCTTTACTTAATGGAATTTTACTTATCTCTACAATTTATAGTCAGTGGGCAGTGCTTTTATTTGCTTTAACGGGATTGTTTACTCTGTTTTTAGTTCGTTGTATTATTAGTTTGACTATCCAAGAGAAACTATTAAAATAATGAGAG
>PXEJ01000394.1 GCA_003566215.1 Cyanobacteria bacterium T3Sed10_376R1m
CAAAAGAATGGAATGAGTATATTTCACAAGAAGGTGTAAAAGAAACTATCAAAGAAACTATACAGGCAGTTAAAAACGATATTTCATTACCATATCCGCATATACTAATAAGTGGATTTGCAGGTTCGGGCAAGTCTGCTTTAATTCATTTATTAGTCAGAAAAAGCGGTTTGCCATTAATAGAAACCGTTGGTGGAAATTTAGAAGAAGCGAGAGATGTATATAAATTACTTGAAAAACTTCCTAAAGAACCACCTTACGGAATTATATTTATTGATGAAATACATAGCATTAAAAAAGAATTAGGTGAGTTACTATTGCCTGCTGTGCAAATGTTTAAGGTGTGCAATAAACCAATTCCTTATTTTACTTTAGCAGGTGCTACTACTGATTTGGGAACTTTAACAGAAAAATTAAGTCCATTAGTTGATAGATGTAAACAGCAGTTTGTTTTAAAACCATATAAAAATGAAGAATTAGCCAAAATATTAGAAAATATTGCAAAGAAAAAAAAGTTAGATATTGGAAAAGACGCTTTATTAGAAATTGCTTCAAGAGCAAGAAATACTCCAAGAATAGCTCTTGGATTTTTAGACAATATTTATTATTATATTAAATATTTAAATAAAAACTCTATATCAAAAGAAGATGTTATTAAAAAATTAGAGAAATTAGAAGTATTTGAAAATGGTGTAACTTCAAGAGATATTGAACTACTTATATATTTAGCGAAACAAGATAAACCATTGGGGCAGAACACTTTAGAACAAAAATTAAATGTTGATAAAAAAACATATAGTAGTAATGTTGAACCTTTTTTAGTTAGAAGAGAATTGATTGTAAGAACACCCAGAGGAAGAATTATTACAGATAAAGGAAGAAAATTTTTGAGAGAATTAAAAGGAGGGTAAAATGAATTTATTTCAAAAAAGAATAAAACATATACAGCACAAGGTAGAAAAGCAAGAGGAAAAAGAACACGCAAGTTATTTTGATGTAGCAGATTATTTAGCAGTTAAATATATTAATAATAAATATGACAATGAGATAGAATATTTTAAGGGTTATAGGCATTTATTATTAGTAATAGATTTGGCACATTTTTTAGTAGTGCGAGCAAATATGGAAACAAGATATTATAATATAGAAATTGATACTAAAGAAACAATTAAACTTTTAAATAATGTAGAAAAGAAAGTAATTAAGAAAAAAGAGGAAATATTTAATATTTGGATTAATAAAAAAATAGATAAAGAATTAGAATTATTAAAAAATCCAAAAAAATTAAAAGTATTAGCAGAATTAAAATCAAACTTGCTAAAAGATATTAGATTTTTCTTTGGAAGATTTGATATTAGAAAGGTTAAACAGGTAAAAAAGTTTATTAATTTAAAGTAACAGGAGGCAATAAATGATTAAAATACTATCACGAAGGAGGTTTAATAAATATGGTAGAGAAAAGATTTTAGCTATTTAACCTAACAACATTTAAGACAAGGATTAGGTGAAACTAATTAATACTATTCATATTTGAATACTATATAATAAAATAAGTTATTATATACAATATTCTATATTTGATAGTATAAGAAATTATCTTAAAAACAAATACAATATAATTAGAATTAAATTTAATTTATTAAATTACTCATTATCATTCGTAATATTAATAAATTAAATAGAACGGTTTAGTAAACCCGTTCTTAAAAATAGGAGTAATTTATGAATTTTAAGCAATATTTAATCAATAACGGATATAATTCTTTAATTTATGCTAAAGTTATATCTTCATTGAATAAGAAAGTAAATATTAATAATATAGAAAATATTACTAATTATTTAATGAAAAATAAAAACAACTATGCTGAAGAATATATTAATTTACATATAAAAGCATTAAAATTATTTTATAAATACAAAGGAATTAATGCTGAACTGCCCAAATTAAGAAAAGTAGATAACAAAATACCTGAAAGCATAACAGAAGAATACTTTTTAAAAACAATAATACCAATGATAGACCGAGAAATGTTTTTGAAACCGTTGCGTGTGAAAGCGCTATTGTTTTTCTTATTTTATACAGGAGTTAGAAAATCAGAATTATTAACTTTAAAACGAAAAGACATAGATTTAAAGCAAAAAACAGCTAAAATATATGGAAAAAAGACCAAAAAAGAAAGATTAGTGGTATTTACTAATAAAACTAAGGAAATATTAATAGAATATTTTGATAAAGAACCAGAAAAAATAAACTCTTTTAATTTGGGAAAATACTCATTGAATGAAATTTGCAGTAAATTAAAACCATATTTTCCTGATATAAACTTAAAGCCTCATTTGTTTAGGTCATCGTTTGCTACTCATTTGCTTAGTAAGGGCGTAGATGTAACTATTGTATCGAAGTTACTCGGACACAGTAACTTACAAACTACAATGCGGTATTTAAACACAAATATAGACCTTATTAGTAATATATACAAAAAACAGGTTGGTTAGAATTAATTAAAAAACTATTTTTTTAGTTTTTATAACCTATTGAATAGTAAGGGCTTATGAAAGTCGCTAGCCCTTGACAATTTTGAGATTGTATGTTATACTTGAAGAGTAATTAGTTGAACAAAAACGGTTAAACTAAAGTAAGGAGTTAAATAGTATGGCTGAAAAAAAGAAAAAAAGAATAATTGTAACACTTAATTGCGGTAAGGTATCAATAGGTGAACCCAAAAAACAAAAAAGTAGAAGAAGTAAGGCACATCCAAGAACCAACAGAACCTACCAAAATAAAATTTCTAAATTAAAATCTAAATATCGTAGATTATATCGTAATTCTTTAAAGGCAAAAGAAAAGAACCCAGATGCCAAAAAAGAAAGATTTTGCGATAAGTTTCCAGATGTAAAAGCCTATCTAAGTCAATATAAACTGAAAGAAGTTGGAAAAATTAAAGAAAACAGTGTTAGTATTTCTGAAAGAAAAAAGGAATTAAAAGAAAAAGTTGTTAGGGGCGGTTTATTAGGTAATTACTAAAAATAGAAGGAAGTTTAATTATGGGAGTATACAATTGTTTTGGAAAAAAAGGAATTCAATTAAAAGTAGGTAATTGTGCATTAAAAGACTATCAAATAGGAGATAAAGTTGATATTCCAGATGGAGTTTATATAGGTTATGGTGGAGTGGTAGTTATTAAAGATGGTATATTTATAGCTGATTTTGATAATTTAACTGATAAATGGGGAGGAGTTATTACTCCTAGGAACTTATTATGATTATATTAAAAATATTAGGAATAATTTTAGTAATAATTGTACTTATATTTCTTTGTATATTTGCATACATAGGTTATACTTTTTTAAAAGAAATGAGGTAAA
>PXEJ01000428.1 GCA_003566215.1 Cyanobacteria bacterium T3Sed10_376R1m
ATTACTAAAATCAAAATTCTGAGCCCAAACCGAACCGCTTAGTAATCCTTGGGAGACTTTTACCTCTGCTTTTGGAAAAAGCATAAAACCATTGATTCTCGTGTTTCCTGATATATCAACTATTGTGGAAGTATATCCCCCGGACCAATTGGATGGGCTACCGTCAGCACCATACATTTCTAAATTTGTGGCACTTCCTTGATTAATGAATGTGGTTATATCAGCTGTACCAGTATCTGCTGTCATTTCACAAACTAAACTATCACCTGAACCATTGTGACCAGTACCACTCATGGTAATGTTTCCCTTAACATAAAAAACCACTTTTTGTCCCGCATTGGGTTCAATTTTGATTGCTGCGTTAGAAAGTTTGATAGAGTGTCCCCCAGATGTAGAACTACTAGGGAAAAGATAATGATAACGTCCACTGGCATCGGGAGTATCAGCATCAGCAGAGATAATACCGTTAAATTTACTTGTGATGGAGCTTTCACAACCAATACCCCAAGCATTATCTCCTACTTTTCTCGGCAGTCTAATGGTACATACACTTAAATCTAAATAACCATCAGTGGCTGTTCCATGGGAAAAAATTGCTTCTGTGCCAGCAGGCATTGTTGTCGGTATGGGAGGCATATTAACATCAATTGTCCCCACAGAAGGCTCTGTGGTACCATCATAAATTTCTGAGCCATGCAATGAATTACTAGGAAAATTTACCCCAAAAGGATTTACCACACTGGTAACCGTAGAAGTTTTTTTGACTACGGCATTGATAGAACCCAATGAATGGGGAGATACTTTCACTGTACCGGTGGACGGAACCCAAATTCCGGGCATGGGACATTCTTGATTACTCGGATTGGAAGTGACGGGAATGGAGACTTCTAATCTGGCAATATCACTGCTATCGTCAGATGTTCTACCTTCTACGGTTAAAATTCCTGTACCGGGGGCTGTATGATCTGTAGAGTCAGGTTCGTAGATATAACTGACTAAACGATATTTTGTATCTCCGATAAAGTCTTTCCAAGTTGTCTGAGCCATCTCGTTGATTTTGTTTATGTCATCGGAGGTCAAACTGACGCCTCCACTACCATCAACACAGTATGATGGGCCAGAATTGAGGTTGCTGATAGTTGCGGTTTCCCAAGTTGCTTGTCCTGTGTCACAGGGCGGTGAACCATTGGTAGCACAAAAAACAGCTATTGCTGGTTTACTGGATAGAAAGTCTAAGTAACGGGTAATGGCTCCTTCGGCGACACCGACACTTTGGGTTAATTGTTCTTTAGAAATACCATCGGTTTTATTTTTGTTGGCGGTAGTGATGGCTAAAGTAGTTGCTCCGATGATTATAATACCAAGGGCTAGGGAAAGAATTATGCTTCCTTGTTCTTTATTTCTAAATAAGGTTAAAGTTATTTTTTTGGCATATTGAACCATAAGACGTAGCAATTTTTAGATATACTATATCATTTATTGTATTTATTTTTTTTCGTCATTAGATTAAGAATTATCTAAAATTAGTTACCTTCTTCTTTCTATCCGTTGGTCACTACTTCTTTAAAGCGAATTTCGTCTCGATGGGGGTCACAATAAGCGACTTGTAACATAAGAGTTTCTCCTAGTTTGATAGCCCGATCGCACTTATAGGGAAATTCTAAACCTATATCTTCTAACAGAATAAGAGCCAACCGTTCATCTTCGCGTAACCAACGTAACATAAGAGTAGGCCAAACCTCATCAGAATATTTGTTGAGATATTGTAAACTCCAATAACGATTTGTTTGACGTTCAACCATTATCGCCTCGGAAGAAGTAGAGGTAACATTAAACAAAATCTCTTGCATTTCATCCCGTGAAAAAGGTAAATCATCCCCCCGTAAATGAGCCTTAATCTGGAAATGGGCTAATAAATCCGTATAACGGCGAATGGGAGAGGTAACTTGAGTATAAGTACTAAGTCCTAAACTAGCATGACGAGCAGGGGATAAACCCGTTTCACTTTTGGGCATACAACGACGTAAAGCCGAAGAGCGCACAGGACCGGCGGGAAGTAAAATCAACTCCTCATGGGGGGGTAAATCAGGCTGTGGTTGCCCCCTAAAAGGGACAGGAATATTATGATCTTGACAATAACGCCCGGCAACTTCCCCCGTCAAAATCATCATTTCCGCCACCAAAGAACGGGAATAGGAGGCATCCAACAATTCAATACTAACCTCATCCTCATTGTGAACTTTGATAATTGCTTCGGGCATAGAAATCATTACTGAGCCGTTATCCTTGCGCCACTGTTCCCTTAACTTTGCCCCTTGAGCTAACTGTTTAATTTCTGGTTCTGCTTGTATATCAAGATGTAACATTTCGTCCACATCATGATAGGTTAAACGATAGGTAGGCTTGATAAGGGTAGAATGAATTTGATAGTCTAAAATCCCTCCAGTTTCATCGAGAGTTACCCCAAAACTTAATGCAGGGCAAATTTGTCCTTGAACTAAACTCATGGGGCCTGTAGCCAACACCGGGGGAAACATGGGAGTCATCCCCGTGGGTAAATATAAACTTTTACTACGTTTACGAGCTTCTAAATCTAGTTCATCGTGGGGGGTGACAATGCGGCTAGGATCAGCAATATGAACCCAGTAGCGCAAAGTACCATCGGGCAAAGTTTCTACACTCAAACCGTCATCTATTTCCTTGGTGGATTCATCATCGATGGTATAGACTTTTTGGGCTGTTAAATCTAAGCGGGGTTGATTATCTGGGATTTCAATACCTTTTGATATATCATAAATAATTGATTGAGCCACTTCTGCCACCTGTAGAGGAAAATGATTGGGGTAAGAGCTACGGCGCAAAAATAAATTTTCATGCTCACTCCACAGCTTTAAGTCTATCAGTAATTGCCATGCCTCCTGAGCATTTTTATATCTTCCTAACTCTTCTAATATTTCCTGTGCCTGTTTGGGGGGATTGTCTGGTTGCAGTACCCACTTTTCTACAAAGTCTAGTTTGATTAAATCATTGTCACTCCATTGGATGGTTTCTCCTTCCAAAGCCCGTTTAACTCGTTCAAAAAAGGCTTGTTTTTCTTCTCTTTTTTGAGCTTCAATTTCTAATTGATGTTTAATTTCTTCTACTTGTGAAGCTGGGCGAGGTTCGTAAACATCTCCTTTCTTTTTAAAAAATATTTTGTCATCGGATAGTAATAGGTGGGAAGCATAACGAAGAATGGGGGTATCGTCAGAAAAAATTAACTCAGCCAATTGGGAGGGGTTAACAGGAATATTGTCTTCTATTAGTAATTCCCAAGCAACTTCTAGGGTAGAGGGATCTAAATATTTTTCTACTTCTTGGCTAAAT
>PXEJ01000098.1 GCA_003566215.1 Cyanobacteria bacterium T3Sed10_376R1m
AGGTCATTTTTATATCCCTTGTACTTTTGAAAATGATACTTTACCCGTTTCTATCATAGGATTTGATGAGAAGACGAAAGAACAGACATACCAAGTACCTGATTTAAGATTAGTTGAGGTCAAAGAACGGCTCTTTTTGGAGTCTGGAAATATAGATATAGTCCCTAATTCAATTCATTATTTTGAGTTACCGCTCCCCATTGAAACTGAAGTTAATAGGATTAGTAAAACAGATATATTTGATAGCGATAGTGGTTATTCTGTTCGAGACGAGGTGGGGGTTATTAGGACAGAGATAAATATACCGAGTTTTATTTGCGATCGCACTGAGTTAAATTATTTGTTGTGTGTACAAAGAACGCTGTTGGGAGAATGGGGGAATATTAAATTTAAAGATGAGGAGTCAGGATTTGATAATTCATTTCGGAGCAAAAATTCATTTAGTTATCAAGTCGTCTTTGAAGATATGGATAAGGAAATTGAACCAACATATCGAGCAATGGACATGGAGTTTTGCGAAGATGACGATGGTCTGAAGAGTAGTTATTGCCACGCATGGCGAATAAAAAAGATTGATGGCTCATTTATTGGATTTACTAATCATGATCGGGATGTAATTGAAGTAGGACAGGTATTGTATAAAGCGAATGCTGGGTTTAAAACTACCAGTGCGAATAAAACAGCAGAAGCAAACACCGATAGCTTAGAGGTGACATCAGTATTTGTTGATGCATTAATCGATGAAGATGAACTGTTGTCGGGGCAGTTTGACAATGCTGAATTGATAGTTAATTTATACGATTGGAAACTAAAATCGATTGTCTCCCGAATATCAACAGGAAATTTAGGGGGGAATAGTATAGGGTATTTAATTAATAAACCAAAGCAATACTCAATTGAAGGGTTATCTATTACTGATAGATTGGATTCTAGTCGGTCATTAAAAACCAGTTCGCAATGCCGTCATGAATTTTTAAGTCAAGGCTATGGCAAATGCAATCGGGTTATTGATAGTAGTGTAAGAGAAAACGCAACAGTTACAGCAATAGTTGATTCAAGTACAATTACAGTATCAATTCCAACGTTGAATTATAATTTAGGACAATTAACTTTTACGTCAGGTATTTATGCTGGTAGGAGTTTATATATTGCGTCAAGTTCAGGCAATAACATGACATTTTCTTTTCCTTTATCTGTATTGCCCAACGTGGGAGACAGTTGCCATTTAACGAGGGGCTGTGATAAAACGTTGGATGCTTGTGCATCGTATAATAATGCTGTTAATTTTGGGGGGCAACCTTTTCTCCCTGGCGTTGATAAAACTATTGCTAAATCGACTTAAAACAAATGAAAGTAAACGAGGATGGAATTATCGAGATTGCAAGGTCATGGTTAAATACACCATGGCATCACAATCAAAACAAAAAAGGGTTAGGAGTAGATTGTGTTAATTTCTTAGCAAGTGTTGCTATTGAGTCAGGGTATGACATTCCACCTATTCCTAAAAAGTATGGCAGAATAGCAACAAGTACGGAGATTGAAGATTATTTAGATGTGCATTTTATTAGAAAAAATAGAACAAAAGAATTAAATAAAACCGATTTATTGTTGTTTAAATATTCTGGATATAATACCCATGTAGCTATTGCTACTAGTGAAAATACTATAATTCATGCAAGTTTAGGGCATGGAAAAGTGATAGAACATCCAATTGACGGTGTGTGGTGGAGAATCTTGAAAAATACTTGGAGTTTTGAAAAACGATGGCTCAATTATTAGTACCTATAGCTATAAGCGTCGGGTTAAATCTACTAGCAGGGCTATTCGCTCCGAAACCACAAGCCCCAGATCTAAGAGTACCAAGAAGTGACTACGGATCGCCTTTGCCAAAGATTTATGGTCGAGCCAGAATTGAAGGTAATAAATTTTTTCCCGAAAAGAAAGAGCAAATGTACCGGCAATCTCGAAGACGAAGAGGAAAAGGTGGGGGCGGAAAAGGTGGAAGTCAGCAAACAGTATTTGGAACTTTTGCTGTGCTATTTTGTCAAGGGCAAGTCGATCTTGACTACTTAGTAATGAACGGAGAAAACTATAAAACGAATCATCCTTTGTACACAAAACATGGTACATGGTTTGATGGCACTCAAGTTACTCCATGGTCTGAAATGGTTGCATTGGAAACTGCCCCAGGTAATCAGATAGCCTATACAGGTATTGCTTATGTTGGGTTTAATAATTTACCATTATTGGATGATTTTCAAAATCAAATACCTCAACAATTGTCAGCGGTTGTTATTGATAAAGAATTAGGCGAAAATCCTCCGCTGAGTTCGGTAGTTTTAGATATTTGTGACCGGGCTGGGATACCTTTGAGTATGTTAGACGTTACCGACATCCAAGGTATTAACATTGAGCAAGGATTTGTATTAACGGAGTCAGGCGAAGGATATAGATCCGTTTTAGAAGAATTATTCCAATTATATTTATTTACCGCCGTTGAAAAAAAAGACGGTACGATTGCCTTTGAAAGGTTAGATAAACAGACGAATCAAATAATTGTCAATAATAATGATTATTTGGGAGTATCAGGAGATAACATCGATAACAAGGCAATAATAAGGAAAACAACTACCAAGTCAGCATTGCCTAATCAGGTTACTTTAAACTTCAGCAATCCCAATGAAAATTATGACAATGATGAGATTGTTGAGCATTTTGAAGAATTTACGAAAGAAAATAATATAGCATTTAGTCCAAAGTGGATAACAACTCCAGAAGAAGCAAGGTTTAGAGCAAGACGATTACTGCGTCAAAGTTATATTCAAACAAGGATTGAATATAACTTTAAAATTCCAGCTACGTATTATCCTCAAATAGAATTATTGGATTATATAACGTTGCCGTCGGGGGAAAATGTACAAATAAAACAAATTGCATTTGGTGCAGATTTTCTTCTTGATATAAAAGCAACTACTTACATCGGTAATTTGGGAGATATACAACCACCATCATCATTTAATCCAACTCCTGTTAATCCTAATCCTGTTGCGGTTGATTTCTTTCTATGTGATACACCGTTAGTTGTTGCCACTGACCCACCTGGTACATTGTATTGTTTCGCGCCTAGACCGATGAGTCTAGTTACAAAAACAATAAAGGGTGAGCCAACTACTAATGTTATTAGTACTCATGAAGATATAAGTATTTATGGCAATTGTATTACACAGCTGAATCCTCCTAGTGGAAGTATATTTTTGTTCACAAGTTTAGATACAACAAATACATTAGATGTAAGTATTGAATCTGGAATAGGATTGTCAGAGATAACTCAATCTGAATTTGATAATGGG
>PXEJ01000035.1 GCA_003566215.1 Cyanobacteria bacterium T3Sed10_376R1m
AATGAGGCGTATAGTCCCACTTTGGGATCAACTCCGGCGATGATGGAAAATGCGATCGCCTCTGGAATAAGGGCTAAACCAACTAATATTCCTGCCAATATATCCCCTTTAACGTTGGGAAACCATTCTCTTTTCAAAATTTCAGTGTTTAACATTACCTCCTCGGCTTTATCTTATCTACTCTTGTATATTTTTTGCACGGGAAGTGCCATCATAGTCTTTGAAAATATAGAAAAATGGTACCATCATTTAATTATTATTGTAAATAATAAAATTGAGGTAAATTTGCCAATAAAAGATATGGTTAATTAATATGAGTAAGAAAAAAAAAGCAGTTGAAATACTTTCTGTTTTAAAAAAACTTTACCCCAACGCTACCTGTAGCTTAGACTATGAGACTCCAGTACAATTATTAGTAGCAACTATACTCTCTGCACAATGTACAGATGAAAGGGTAAATAAGGTAACTCCTAATTTATTTGCTCAATTTCCCGATGCCCAAAGTTTAGCTTATGCAGATAGAGAAACCATAGAAATCTTAGTTCGTTCTACGGGGTTTTTTCGCAACAAAGCTAAAAATATTCAGGGTGCTTGTTTAAAGATTATGGAAGACTATAACGGAGAAGTACCTAAAACCATGACAGAATTACTCACTTTGCCGGGGGTAGCTAGAAAAACAGCTAATGTTGTTTTAGCTCATGGTTTTGGAATTATTGAAGGGGTAACGGTAGATACCCATGTAAAAAGACTTAGTAACCGTTTAGGATTAACAAAAAATTCTCAACCCGTACAAATAGAAAAAGATTTGATGAAATTATTACCGAAAGTAGAATGGGAGAATTTTTCTATTAGTATTATTTATCATGGTCGAGCTGTTTGTAATGCCCGTAAACCCCAATGTGATGTATGTTCTCTTGCGTATCTATGTCCATCAAAAAAAAATGCGTAGCTTTTTTCCACCTTGGCGCATAGTCCAAGCAAAAGTATGAATAATACAATAAGTCTAATGAAAAAAAATCAGTGGAATAGAGTAAATTAATTGGAATAGTAAAAGAGGGATAAGAAAAATCATCAAGATGATTGTACGGTGGATAATGAATGGAAATTTAGTTAATTTTTAGACATTTCTAACATCCTTTGAATGGGAGTAAATGCTTTTATTCTTGTTTCCTCTGGAATAATTATTTCAGGGGTTTTATTTTTAAGAGCAAAGTACACTTTTTCGAGGGTATTTAATCTCATATAAGGACATTCATTGCAATTACAGTTTGTGGTTGAAGGTGCTTTTATAAATAATTTATCTGGGGTTTGTTTTTCCATCTGATGGATAATTCCGGGTTCTGTAGCAATAATGAATTGCTTAGAACTACTTGTCTGAGAATACTTTAACAAGGCGGTAGTTGAACCAATAAAGTCTGCATGACGTAAGACAGGAGTTTCACATTCTGGATGTGCTAAAATCTCCGCTTCTGGATTTTGTATTTTTAATTCAATTATTCTTTTTTCGGAAAAGCTTTCGTGGACAATACAACTACCATCCCATAATACTAAATCTCTACCTGTTTGTTCTATTACGTAACGACCTAAGTTTTTATCAGGAGCGAAAATTATGGGTTGATCTTGGGGAATTTGATTTACTATTTTAACAGCGTTGGAGCTAGTGCAGATAATGTCGCTTAAGGCTTTTATTTCTGCGGTACAGTTGATGTAAGATATGACGATATGGTCTGGGTATTTAGCTTTAAAGATGGCAAAGTCATCTGGAGGACAGCTATCAGCTAAAGAACATCCTGCCTCTAAGTCTGGTAATAATACTAATTTGTGGGGGTTAAGAATTTTAGCAGTTTCTGCCATGAAGTGTACTCCGGCAAATAAAATTACATCGGCAGAAGTTGAGGCGGCTTGTTGGGATAGTCCGAGGGAGTCACCGATATAGTCTGCTATGTCTTGAATGTCGTCTTCTTGGTAGTAGTGGGCTAGAATTACTGCATTTAATTCTTGTTTTAGATCTGCGATCGCACTAAACAAATCATCGGGAATATTATCTTCAATCTTACGAGGGGGAGTAGCGGTAAACATAATCACAACCGAGGGGATTTTAAAAAATTAACAATATTACTAATATTCTATCGTTATTTCTTGTCCTTAGGGGTTATTTTATGTTTTACTAGGATTGTAGTGGGGTTGTAGCTCAGTAGGATAGAGCAAGTGCCTCCTAAGCACTGGGTCGGTGGTTCGATTCCGCCCAATCCCGTTTTCAGTGAATAGAAACAAAAAAGGGGCATTAATAAAAATATTTGCCCCATCTCGTCTATGCCAATTTTTAATTTGTACCAGAAAATACAACTGCGGGAAATTTTTGTTGGGCTTGTACCATAGAGATGGATCTGCCTTTTTCTTGCCAGAAATTAATAATTTCGGTAGCTTGGTTTAATAACTCGATTTTTTCAGTATCAGTGATCCAATTTTTTTTGTCTAACTCGTCCTTTAAATCTTGCCAAGCATCGCTACGAGGCCAGAAATAATAAGGAGTGAGGGGACTTGTGCCTTTACTGATGACATAATCTACTGCTAGGGCAACGTCTTTGTCTAACCAAACAACTTTTAATACAAAACGACTGTCAATTTTTGTTTCTAAGGTTTCTACTGTAGCTTCCAATTAAGCCTCCAAATAATAATTTATATACGGTAACAATTTTAGACCATTGTATATTATAACTTAGATTGGATAGTAATCAAGTTTAGTTGTTGAGAGTTAATTATTATGGGTGGCATTGTAGTTTTTGATATTGATGGTGTAATTCGAGACGTGACTAACTCCTATCGTCGTGCCTTAGGAGATACGGTGGAGCATTTTACGAATAATGGCTATCGTCCAACTATGGAAGATATTGATAATTTGAAGGGTGAAGGGGTTTGGAATAATGATTGGGAAGGTTCTCAAGAATTAATCTATCGCTATTACGAAGGTCAGGGTAAATCAAGATCTGACATAACCTATACCTATGATGAGATTGTTCATTTTTTCCAATGCCGTTATCGAGGTCGTCAGTTAGACAATCCGGGAGCGTGGGATGGTTATATTACCCAAGAACCTTTATTAGTGGATGCTGACTTTTTTGCTAATTTAACTGCTAGTGGTTTTTACTGGGGTTTTTTTAGTGGTGCTACGAGGGGTTCTGCCCATTATATTCTCAATAGTCGCTTAGGGTTAGAAAATCCTGTGTTAGTTGCTATGGAAGATGCTCCGGGAAAACCTGATCCTGCGGGGTTATTTTTGGCGGTAAAGTTGATTGAGGAAAAATACAATATTTCTGAGTCTTTACCTGTTATTTATCTTGGG
>PXEJ01000175.1 GCA_003566215.1 Cyanobacteria bacterium T3Sed10_376R1m
AATAATAATTTAAATTCGCTGCCATATCTTTTTTTTCCCCATATAACAATGAAAATACCTGTTAATAACAGTAGCGGGGAATAATACAACGTGATTATTTGTAACGGCAGCTCAGCAAGCAATGATATTATTTGCTGATTAATAACTAAAATAGCTATTGAGATCGTAATCAAAGAAAAGTATATAGCTAAAAACCTATACTTATTAAATATATTTGGGTTTTTTCTTATTAGAATAATGAATAATGTAATTGATACGAAGTATTTCCCAACTACTATTGCTGCCGGTATTACATAACCAGACCATTGAACCAAACTTATCATCAGAGCGAATTCAAGCAGTGCTTTCAAAGCGATAACATAGAGTAACTTGTTGTACTCCTTCTCTATATACATCATTCTTGAAAAAAAACTCATCATCAAACCCGGAGCAAATCCGATAGAAAATATTTGATAAATTAAAAATGTGTTTTCAACAGCTGCTGCATCAAATGCCCCCCTTCTAAAGATTACAATTAGAATTAGAGGACCAAACAGAATGCTTAACACTTGAAACAACATAGCCAACTCACCTAAAAGAACTTCCATCTTTTTCGAGTAGCTGTAGTAACTGCTTTCACCTTCTGTTTTTTTATTAACCTGTTCAATATATGTTGTAGTTAGTATGGACGACAACATTGCCATTTTAGGTAATTCTGACAGGCTTTTTGAATAATAAATTGCGCTTAAAAAGCCCGGTTCTAAATACTTGAAGCTAAAAGTCCTTTCCCAAAAGTTTGATAAATGATTAAGCAATGTCTGAATGCTCAATGAAAATACTCTTTTTAGATTGACTAATAATTGTGGTTTATACTCTTGCCAAGATTTTAAATTAAAAGCTACTTTAAATTTTAAATTATGAACGTATAAATAAAATATTGATTTTAAAGTGGGAATAATTAGCAATCCGATTGCGAATGCTACAATGCCATATTTTTCAACAAGAATGAATATTACTACTATGCCTGTAATCTCAGCAATAATACTGGAAATAACGAAGTAGCTATATTTGTTTTTTGCATATAGTAAAGGCTGTAAACCAGACACAACTGATGTAGGAATTTTACTTGCCAGAACGAATATCGACAACAAGTAAAATAATTCATAATCGTTACTTTCCACGCTAAATAAACTTTTTGTCAGCGGTAGTAAACCTAAATAGATTATACATAATACTAAGGTAATTACTACAATAGCTACAATAAATAGGGTGACAAACTGGTTATCATATTCTTTATTTTTTTTTTGATTTATAACTAATATTTCACCGGCTCCACCTGCAATCATACCTCCAATAATTGTTGGTATAATTTGAGCGATTAAGAGTAAATCAATCTGCGCAGATACCCCTAAAAAAAAGGCGAGTATTAGTTGTTTAGCAAAATTACTGCCCTTTATTAAGATCTGCCCTAAAAAAAGGATAGCTGAATTTTTAAATTGTTTCCTCAACAGCAAAAACCTATTTATACATTATGAAGACTTTTATTTACTGTACTTACCATATTGTAAATCCACCATCAACTACTAAGTTATGTCCAGTTACGTAAGATGAATCATCTGACGTGAGATAAATTAGTGCCCCATTAATTTCATCTAAGTTTGCTTTTCTACCAAGTGGGGTTTTATCACTATATTTCTTCACAAATGTCTCATTCTCATCAGGATGACTTATTCCACCCGGAGTTATAGTATTAATTCTGACATTATATTTTCCGTAATATGCAGCAAGATATCTTGTTAAACTATTAAGTCCTCCTTTTGCAGCATTATAGACAGCATGTGAATAAACTTGACTAGTTTTTGTCTCGTTTTTGTCTAAATAAATATTATTTAGATTTGATCCTTTGTAGAGGCCTTGGTCATTACCAACCAACCCATAAATAGAAGAGATATTAATTACCGTACCAGATCTATTTTCTCTCATCGGTTTTAAAAAAACTTGACATGTCAAAAATGGTAAAGTAAGATTTCCCAATAAACCTATATTCCACCCTTCCAGTGATACATCCTCAAATGGTAAATAAAAGTCATCACCCTTTGTAGTGGTTGAATTTATGAGTGAATCAATTTTTGAATGTCTTTTTAAAATCTCTTCTCTTAATTGAATTAAATCAACTTTATTTGTCGCATCTATTTTTTTAAAATAAATTTTATCAGAAAACTTCCTTGATAGTTTTTTTTGAAATTCTTTTTCAAAATCTTTTATATCACATGAGTAAACTATAGCTCCTTCTTTGAGTAATGCTTTAGTAAAGCTTTTACCTAACCTTCCATTACCTCCAAACAGTACAATAATCTTATTTTCTAATTTATGCATAACTCCTTTCCTGTTTTACTAGATTCTTCACTTATTTGAATTACTTCTAAGACATCAATACCCTGCATAATATCACACGAAATATTTACATCGAGTTTATCAAGAAATGCAATCATTTGTCTTTTGAATTGTAAGTTATAATCTGCCTTTGTTTCAAATATTATCTCTTTTTTACCGCTATTGAACGTAAATTCTATACTTCCAGTAGTATAAGAGTACTCCAATTTCCCTTTTTCAAAGTATATCTCTCCAGCTCTCAAAATAGATGGTTCCAAATAGTTTAGGTTTAAATGTATCTGTTTACATAATTCTGTAGAAACCAATAAATCAGTTACATCATCAACATCTATATCTAAGTTGCTAAGCTTAGAAACTTTTGCAAATACGCGGTTTATTTTTCCAAATAGAAATTGAACTAAATCAATTTCATGACTTAAAGTTATTATTACACCGCCTCCAAGATCTTTTCGTGCGAAGTAGGCCTTACGATAATCTTCATCAGGATGCCAATTGGGCAAATACTGGCCTACCTTTATTGACGCAGTAATAACGTTCCCATACACTTTTTCAGAAATTATCTTTCTAATAAACATAAACAATTCATTAAATCTGAGAACATAACCAACCATTCCCTTGTAAAAATTCTCAGAATCTAACTCACTTTTTAGTTTGACTAAAGTATTGTAATTATCAGAAATGGGTTTTTCTACAAAATAAGGTATACCTCGTTTTACAGATGCCTCTATAAATTTTTCATGAAGACTTGTAGGATTACATATAAGTAAATGAGTAGGGCACCAAAGAAAAGCATCTTTCTCAGAATAAAATACAGTGCAAATTTTTACTAAGTCTGCTGGTAGATCTCCTCCTTTTCCAGAGCGTAATACTGCGATATTTTTTTCACCAATTTCATGTAAAACTCTTATATGTCTCTTACCTATTGATCCTGCTCCTATTACTAATATTTTTTTCATTGATCAACT
>PXEJ01000099.1 GCA_003566215.1 Cyanobacteria bacterium T3Sed10_376R1m
ACGTGACATATAGCAGAGAAATTACTAATGCTTTATTATCACGGGGCTATAAGGTCAGTTTTCTGCATTTTAGTCAAGCAAGTGATGAGGAAATTCCGGAGACTTATAACGCAGAAGTTAGTTTGCCTTTTCTTTACAAGTCACAAATTTATACTATTCCCGCTCCTAAGTCTAGTAAAATTTTATTAAAATCCCTTCAAGAACTTAAACCTGATTTAGTCCACGCTTCCCTAACGTTATCTCCCATCGATTTTAAGTTGCCTGAAATTTGTCAACAATTAAATATTCCTTTAATTGCTACTTTCCATCCTCCTTTTGATAGTCACTGGCGTAACATTAAATCTAGTACCCAATATTTGACTTATCAGCTTTATGCCCCCTCTTTGGCTCGTTATGACAAAACGATCATTTTTTCTGAACTACAACGAGATATGCTCATAAAACTCGGTGTTCCTTCCACAAAATTAGCAATCATTCCTAACGGAGTAGATACCGTAAAATATAATAAGGGTAAGTCTTATTTTAAGCGACAATTTCCTGATCATCATCTTTTTATTTATCAGGGAAGAGTGGCGGTAGAAAAGAATGTCGAATCTTTATTGAAGGCTTGGAAAATTGCCGCTATGGCAAAAGATTCTAGGTTGTTAATTGTTGGTGATGGTCATTTAACTCCTAATCTTAAGTCTAATTATAATCAAGATGATGGTATTATTTGGCTAGGTGCGATCGCAGATGAAGCTAAGCGAATCGATATTTTAAAAGGTGCCAATGTATTTGTTTTACCTTCTTTAGTAGAAGGTTTATCCTTATCCTTATTAGAAGCCATGTCCTGTGGTTTGGCTTGTGTTGCCACCGATGCTGGGGCAGATGGGGAAGTTTTAGCTAATGCGGGGATTGTACTAAGTACCCACAGGGTTACCACCCAATTAAAAACGATACTACCTCTATTTCAACATCATCCTGAACTAAGTAAATTATTAGGAGAAAAAGCACGTCAAAGGGTGTTGGAAAAATATACCCTTAGTGATAATGTCACCAAATTAGAACAGCTATACTCATTAATGTTGACCTCCCCCACACTGATTCCGTGACACTTTCCGACACTTTGATGATTATGAACGTTCGTTGGGGCAGTACCCAATAATAAATAAAGTTAAAACAATAAAGACGTGTAGTTTACACGCCCTTAAAGAAATTTTACTCAGCAGTTTCTGGGGAATTATCCAAAGTTTCATCCTCAGACTCAGGAGATTTTAAAGTGCCTTCAGGTACTAATTCCACCGTATTTTTTTCCCGTAACCAATCTAAAGTTTTCTCCGATAAAAGATCATTTTTAACAAACTTTTGTAATTTATTTTGATCAATTTCATCAGGATTTAACTCTTTCGTTACCTCGGCAATCTTGGCACTGATTTCTTCATCGCTTAAAGTAATAGACTCTTGTTCAGCAATTTTTTCAATTATCAGATTGGTATGTAAATTTTTACTAGCCTCAGGACGTGCCGTTTCACGCATTCTAGTTACCATATCTTTGGTGAAAAATTGATTAACATCAACTCCCATCCTTTGAATTTCATTAGCCGTTTGCATCAAAAGATTTTGGATTTCCTCCTCCATCATAGTTTCAGGAATTTCAATGGTAGTATGTTTTAAAAGTTCTTCAACAATAGCACCTTGAATATTTACCTTCGTATCATTTTCAGCTTTTTCTTGATACTGCTTTTCTAAAGATTCCCTTAACTGTGCCACAGTTTCAAATTCGCTAACTTCCTGAGCAAAATCATCATCTAACTCAGGCAACTCTTTTTCTTTTAATTCCTTGAGGGTGACGGAAAAAATAACAGGTTGTCCTGCTAATTCTTTTTGAGGATAATCTTCAGGGAAAACTAAATCAAGTTTTTTGCTCTCATCAATGTTCATTCCCACAATACCTTCTACAAAACCGGGGATAAACTTGCCTTGAGCTAATTCTACCTGAAATTCTTCGGCGTTAGTCCCTTCGATTAATTCCCCTTCTTCCCCTTCATTTTCTGGAGGTTTACGACCTTCAAAATCCATCACAGCCATATCACCCATTTGGGCTGGTCTATCTTCTACAGGGATTAGGGTGGCTAAACGTGTTCTTTGTTCATCAATTAAATTATCCACTGTTTGAGGATCATATAATACCTCTTCAGCCTTCACTTCTAAACCTTGATATTGTCCTAAAGTAACTTCTGGAGGAACATCTACCGCCGCCTTAAATATGACTGCATTTCCGGGCTGAAAATCCTTGACTAAATCTTCAAATTCAGAACGTAGAGTATAATTACCTAAAGAATTGATTGATTCTTGTTCCACAGCTATTTTTAAGCTATCCTGAATTAATTCCTCCAACACCGCCGCTTTAATTCTGTCGTGACCTAGACGTTGTAATAGAATAGGACGGGGTACTTTTCCTTGACGGAAGCCCGGAATGTTAGTAGTTCTGGCAATTTGTTTAACTACTTTCTCATAGGTTTGTTTAGAGGTTTCTGCTGGAATTTCGATTTCTAAACCGACTTGACTAGCAGGAAGTTTTTCCTGAGTTATTTTCATAAAAATTAATGTTTTTGTTCTTTATAGATTCGCTCTCATAATAATAAGTATATTCGGTTACTATATGCAACTTAGCGCTGATGTTATATTAAATATAAAAGACTTAATATATCACCTTCCATAACTAAAGCAAGTGGGCTTTATGCTAGATTAATTGTAATCAGCTTTACTGAGAAAAAGTGAGACCGAGCAAATAAGGGGCTTTGCCCTTGAAGGGCGTTTTTTCTGTGAAGAAAAGAATAACCTTGAATAATCTTTCATTTGATTGGTAAAGGTTGATGTTAAATCTTGGTACTGTAATTAGTTAAACATTTCATGGAACAGCTGACAGAAAAGGAAAATAAAGTAATTGTTAAAAAAGGTTTTCATGCACTTTCTGATCCTATCAGAATTGAGGTTCTGAATTTATTGCGAACGAAAGAATTGTGTGTGTGTGAATTGTTGGAGTATTTGGAGGTTAGTCAATCAAAGTTATCTTTTCACCTGAAAACTCTCAAGGAAGCGAGTTTGGTGCGCAGTCGTCAGGAGGGACGATGGGTTTATTACAGTTTAAATTTATCTCAATTGGTGGCTTTGGAAGAATATTTGGCTGATTTTCGTCGCACGGTTTCTCTTGTTCCAGTTAGGGGATGTTGTAACTAATTTTCTTGATTGATAGAGTATAGCAATTTAAAAATTTAAGTGTGTAAGTCTCTTTTTTTAAAGTTTTTTGACCATATACTTTATTGATTATAAAACTATTTTTTTTGTTATAATTAG
>PXEJ01000351.1 GCA_003566215.1 Cyanobacteria bacterium T3Sed10_376R1m
CTCAAGTCCCCCGAATTTGCGGGGGATTTAGGGGGATCGTTTTGTACCCCGTAACCATGATAATTGCTATATTCTAAGGAAAATTAAACCTCAAACCTGCCCAAGTTCAATATTCTCATGTCTAACTGAGGTAAAGAGACGTTTAAAAAAACGTCTCCGGGAAAAAAATAAGTCTATTTATTTTTTCAACCAACTAAACATAGCTCGTAAATCTTTACCAACTTCTTCGATGGGTTGTTCTGCTTCTTGGCGACGCATAGCGGTAAATCCGGGTTTACCCGCTTGATTTTCGAGGACAAATTCACGGGCAAACTGCCCAGATTGAATTTCACTAAGAATTTTTTTCATTTCCGCACGGGTTTGATCAGTAACCACACGGGGTCCACGGGTATAATCTCCATATTCAGCGGTGTTAGAAATACTACTACGCATGGTGGCTAAACCCCCTTCAACGATTAAATCTACAATCAATTTAACTTCGTGTAAACACTCGAAATAAGCAATTTCGGGTTGATAACCAGCAGAAACTAAGGTGTCAAAACCAGCTTTAATTAACTCAGACAAACCGCCGCATAATACTGCTTGTTCACCAAATAAATCGGTTTCGGTTTCTTCTCTAAAGCTTGTTTCGAGAATCCCCGCACGAGTACCACCAATACCTTTTGCGTAAGCCATGGCAAGGTTTCGTGCATTACCCGTAGCGTCTTGATATACTGCAAATAGGGCTGGAACTCCTTGTCCTTGTTCGTAGGTACGTCTGACCAAGTGTCCTGGTCCTTTGGGTGCAATCATCACCACGTCAACGTCTTCGGGAGGTACGATTTGACCAAAGTGGATATTAAAACCATGGGCAAAGGAAAGAACTTTTCCTTTAGTTAGGGAAGGAGCAATTTCCGCTTCATAAATGGTGCGCTGAACTTCGTCTGGTAATAAAATCATAATCCAATCGGCTAAGGAGGAAGCCTCAGCAACACTATGAACTTTTAATCCAGCAGATTCTGCTTTTGCTTTAGATTTACTTCCTTCGTATAATCCTACTATTACATTTACTCCACTTTCTTTTAAGTTAAGGGCGTGGGCATGACCTTGAGAACCATAACCGATAATGGCAACTGTTTTATTAGCAAATAAATCTAAGTTGGCATCATTATCATAGTACATTTGAGCCATTAAATATTACCTCAATTATAAAATTTTCAATTTAGTAAGCAATCTATTATCATATCCTATTAGTTGACAATTAAGATGTTTACCGTAGATAGTTAAATTATCGATCAATTATCAATTAATGATTATGAGTATTCTTGTGAAGGTTGACCATGGGCAAATTGAAAAGTTAGATTTGTTTCCTATTATGGATGTTATTGATAATTTGCAAAAGGTTGGGGGTTTGATTTCGGCGGAACAACAAGTTAAGTTTGAGATTAATTATTCATTGTCTGATACTGATCCTCGGGAGTTTTCAGAAGTACCTGAGATTAGGTTGTGGTTTGTGGCTTTGGATGCTAAATACCCTTGGTTACCATTTTTGCTAGATTGGCGGGAAGGGGAGTTGGCTCGTTATGGGGCGATGCTTGTTCCCCATGAGTTTAAGCGTGGGGAGGGAATTGTGTATAATTCTGAGGCTTTGGATATTTTTATTATGGGAAAAGTTTTTGTTTTGTATGATTGGCTTAAGGATCAAGGGATTTCGGGTAATTCTCGTTTGAAGGCAATGGCACAAATTTTTGGTTACGATTTAGATGATGGGTTCTTTGGTTTGTTGCGATGAAATATGTTTTGATTTTTTTTATTCAGGGGTATCGTCGTTTGATTTCTCCTCTTTTTCCTCCTAGTTGTCGTTTTCAGCCTACTTGTTCTGCTTATGCTTTAGAGGCGATCGCACTTCATGGTACTTGGAAGGGGGGATATTTAGCGATTAAACGTATTTTAAAATGTCATCCTTTTCACCCCGGAGGGTACGATCCGGTACCCTGTTGCCATGACAAGGAAAATTAGAGCTTAACTTTTGTGATCGCTTAGATTTGTCAACAAACCCTATTTTTAGGTGATTTGTGAACTTTTCTAAGTTACAATTCTAGGGATTATTCTTATATTTATATTTAGTCTAAGTAATGGCAGAATTAACTCCTAATCCTAGTTTTAGTTTAACGGTACGTTTAGAATTATTGAATAGGGCGGGTACTTTAGCAAAGGTAACTCAGGCGATTGCTGAGGTGGGCGGTAGTTTGGGAGAGGTATTATTAATTGAGCGTAGTTTAAAAATTACTAGGCGAGAGTTGCACATTGATGCTTCTAGCACTGAACATGCGGAGAGAATTGTTCAGGCCATTGAAGTGCTTCCCGAAATAAAGATTTTACATATTAGCGATCGCACTTTTGATATTCATCGGGGAGGAAAAATCCATATTCAAAATAGAATCAAAATTAATTCTTCCTCAGATTTAGCCATGGCTTATACTCCGGGAGTAGGACGTATTTGCCGTGCGATCGCAGACAATCCAGAAAATGTCTTCTCTTTGACCATTAAAAGTAACGCCATTGCCATTGTTACTGACGGTTCAGCAGTATTGGGGTTAGGGAATTTAGGACCAGAAGCAGCTTTACCCGTAATGGAAGGCAAAGCAATGTTATTTAAAGAATTTGCCGACATTGACGCTTTTCCCGTCTGTCTTGCCACTCAAGATGTAGAAGAAATTATTCAGACAGTGAAAAATATGATCCCTGTATTTGGGGGAGTTAATCTTGAAGACATCGCCGCCCCCCGTTGTTTTGAAATTGAAAAAAGGCTACAAGAAGAATTAGATGTTCCTATTTTTCATGATGATCAACATGGCACTGCCATTGTTAGTATTGCGGCTTTAATTAATGCCCTCAAAATCGTTCATAAGGAAATGAGTACCATTAAAGTTGTCATTAATGGTGCCGGAGCCGCAGGAATTGCTATTGCCCGTCTCTTACAAAAAGCCCACTGTCATGGAATTGTTTTATGTGACTCTAAAGGGATTATTAGTAAAGATAGAGAAGGTCTAACTCCAGAGAAAAAATCCTTGGCAGTCCCCCAAAGTGGCACTCTGAAGGATGCTTTAGTGGGGGCAGATGTCTTTATCGGAGTTAGTGCTCCTAAAGTAGTCACCCCTGACATGGTACGCAGTATGGCAGAAAATCCCATTGTCTTTGCCATGGCAAACCCCATTCCTGAGATTCAACCAGAATTAATTCAACAAGATGCCGCCGTAATTGCCACTGGTAGAAGTGATTATCCCAATCAAATCAATAACGTTTTAGCTTTCCCCGGACTATTCCGAGGAGCATTAGACTGTC
>PXEJ01000070.1 GCA_003566215.1 Cyanobacteria bacterium T3Sed10_376R1m
TAGCGTTTTTTTGATAATTTTTAGCTATGGCTTAATCTCAGTAATTTTATATGGATTAGTTTGGAGTATTACCAGATTATTTCATCTAAAAAAAGAGGATGAACAAAGTATTTTTGCTGTGATTTTATGCCCTAATAATGGCAATATGGGTTTACCCATTGTTACTTTTGCCCTTGGTAATGAAGGATTAGAAAGAGCAATTATTTATATGATTGGCTCGAGTATTTTTTTGTTTGGAATGTTACCCGGTATTTTAAGTGGTAATGGTTTAAAAAAAGGCATTAAATTAACTTTACAATTACCTCTAATTTGGGCAATGTTATTGGGTGTTTTTCTTAATTTTTTTAATATTCAGTTGCCTTTTAATACAGGAAAAAGTTTAGAATTATTAGGCATTGCCGCTATCCCCATTGCCTTAATTATTTTGGGAATGCAGTTAGGACAAAGTAGGTTTAAACTGTCTTTACAGGAATTATATTTAGCTGGGGGCAAACTTGCGATCGCACCTGCGGTTGCCTATGGAGTAGGCACAGTAACAGGATTACAGGGCATTGACTTACAAGTATTAATTTTACAAACTGCTATGCCCACAGCTATTAATAGCCTTGTAATGGTCAAAGAATTTGGGGGAAACGCCTTCATAGTAGCCCAAACCATCATTATTTCAACTGTTATTAGTTTTATTACTATCCCCATAACTATCTGGCTGATTCAGGGTTTTTGATATAACTATTATAAATATTCATAAATCTTAAACATTTTTGCCCTGTATTAACACCCCAAAACCCCCTAATCCTTGAGGATTAATTAACTCATGGAGTTGACTTCTTTTTCGCCATATCTGGTTTAAAGACATTTTACCATTAGAAAGAGCATTGAGGCGATCGCCCAGTCCCAAACCCATTAAAAACAATGCTTGGGGTAAAAATTCAATTTTATTCAAACCTACATTTTGTCCAGCCATTTCCAAAGAAGTAAAATTAACATGGCTGGTAATGTCTTGAATACCTACATTGGCATAAGGATTATTGTGGTGTCGATGTTGATAGTAACATTTTAAAGTACCCTGATAACGTTGAGGATGATAATATTTCTGGGCATCATAACCATAGTCAATGGTTATCACATAACCTTTTTGTAATTTTTTGCCAATATTTTCAATGATTTTAACAGCATTCAAATTTACTTCTGTATAATAATTTTCTGGATATAATTCATGGGTTAAATCAACATTATTCTCTTGAAAATATCTTTCGATAGCTAAAGTTGAAAGTTGATCATACTTTTCTGTCAACAAACCATTTTCCATAGTTACATAGATTTCTTGTAAACTATCATTTTTTTTAATAACTCGATGCACAGCTAAAGCATCCATTAATTCATTACTAATAAAACAACCAACAATAGATTCATTTTTTATATCTTGCCATTCTTTCCATTTTATTTTATATTGTTTATCATCTAACATTTTTACTTGCTTTTCTTTTAATTGTTGAGATTTTTCAATAATTAAATAAGTCAAATTATCATTTAATTGAGGATATTTTTGCATAAGATAATCTAAAATAATTTTAGCTAAAACTCCTTCTCCCGCACCCATCTCCACTACCTGAAAATTATCAGGTTGACCTAAATCATCCCAACATTGCTTTATTTTTTTTGCCAATAACTCCCCAAAATCTTCTGATATTGAAGCTGAAGTAAAAAAATCTCCCTGAGAACCAATTGCGATCGCCCTTGAATTATAATATCCATATTCTGGATAATACAAACACATTTCCATATATTGAGCAAAAGTAATTTGTTGATCAGAAGAAGAAGAAATACAACTAGAAATTATCTTTAAAAGAGGAGAAGAAGACACTTCAGACATAAAGCTATAATAATTAAATAAAAAATAAATATGAACCTAAGAATAACATATAGTATTCCTACATAAATTGTAAGAAAATAATGTCCTTAATTTCCTCACAATGGAGAAGAAGAAAGCAGAAATTTCCATCAACAACCAAAAATTGTTATATCATATTCCCATGACTCATATAGGATTGCTATAGTAGCATAAGGCAAGAGATAAAAAATTTTAAAGATTTAATAACTATAAAAAAATTGTAAACTATCACTATTTTTACATTTTAAATTTTTCACTCTAAATTGTTTATCCATAATTTTCATACAATTCAAAGGAAATTATTCCGAATAAATTTAAAGTAAATGTCACCAATTATTAGACAAAAGAAAAAAAAAATTATTAGGATTTTATTAATATTAGGATTAATAATTCCCACATCAATAATTAGTTGTGTCTTTAAACAAGAAATAGCAAAAATAATCAGCAAAGAAAATAGCTTAAGCGAAACAGAAATTAAAAAAATAGCAGAGTCAGTTACCTTCAAAATATTTAATAAAGATATAAATCTAAACATAGGAGGTTCAGGAGTTTTAATCGCAAAACAAGATAACACTTATTTTGTTATCACCAATAATCACGTCGTAGAAAGTTTAGAAACCCAATATCAAATAAAAACTAACAACAATAAATACTACCCCATCAAAATAATAAAACAAAATAATCAAAATTCAATCATCGACGATTTAGCCCTTATTACATTTAAATCTGATGATAACTATACCCCTATAAAAATTAATTCCGCCATAAAAATTACCGAAAATCAATCTATAATAGCAAGTGGTTTTCCACTTGATCAAAATTTAGAACAATCAACAGAAATAAAACATACCTTAGGCACAATCAATACTATTTTATCCCAACCTTTAAAAGGAGGTTATCAATTTGGTTACACTAATACCATTAGCCGTGGAATGAGTGGAGGTGCAATAATCAATTACCAAGGAGAATTAATAGGAATTAACGGTTTAGGAAAATATCCAGCTTTAGGTAATCCTTACACCTATCAAAATGGCATAGAAATCAACAATCTTTCATGGGAAGAAATGAGTCAACTAAGTTGGGGAATTCCCATAAAATCCATCAAAGATTTTGTAGATTACAAATAAAGCTCTTTTTTTATAACAATCCTCAATTATTTGTAACTATTATCAAATTCCCCTCACTAGGAATAACAATAACGATAAATAAAATGTTTAATTGTCTTGAACAGCCGATATTTGAAAAAACCTTAGTCAATAAAATTAACACCTAAACGCAAATGTCAGTTAGAGTATTAGATGATGAACCTATTCTCATAAAAATACAGGAAAATAAAGAAGTCAACAACCCGTCGCTGAAAGCGAGGGCTTGTAAAAGCCTATAGTTGACCAGCTTACTCAAATTTTGAGTAAACGTTATCTAACTCAAGA